>JBAVUV010000930.1:0-2515 GCA_049696955.1 Candidatus Sulfotelmatobacter sp.
CATCTTAGCCGCTTCCACTTCTGCACCGCGTTTCGCCTGGCCACCGGCAAGACCCCGCATGAATGGCTCCTGATTCAGCGGATCAGCATGGCCAGAAAGCTTTTGGAAGACGGGGCGCTGAACATTACCGAGGTCGCCCTGGCGGTAGGCTATGGCACGCCTTCTGCTTTCACCGCCGCGTTTCGCAAGATTGTAGGCTGCACCCCGACCGATTTCCGCCGCCGATTGTAATCTCCGCAATCCCGCGATAGCTGCCGCAATCCTTGAACGGCAGCACTCTCCACTTGCCTTTAAGCTTGGGCAGAATTCGTCATCGAAATCAAGCATGTGACGACGATGAACCATTCGCTTTTGCGGACAAGGAGGAAACAAAATGTCACTGTGGAATGGATGGAGAGTTGTGATGTCGTTCCTAGTGCTAAACGGAGCCGTTACTATGGGTCACGCTCAAGCGGCGCGATCGAAGCCAGCGAATGAGGCTCTGACTTTCAACGCGGACGGAGCACTCCGCTCCAAGGACATCCATTGGCCGGATGGCTTTGATCCGGAGCAGGCAGACCTCTTCGCTCACAACGAAATTGTTATTCACGCATCTTGCGAAAAGGTCTTCGCCAATATGGCTGTCGCTCAAGCGTGGCCTTCCTGGTATCCGAATTCTCAGAATGTCAAGCTGCTGAACAGTCCCGATGGAAAGCTCCATGAGGGAACGCAGTTTTCGTGGGACACCTTCGGACTCCACTTTGAGAGCCGCGTGCACGAGTTCGTGCCCAACAGCCGCATCGGGTGGTTTGGCAATAGTCCAACAATGAATGGCTATCACACTTATCTCCTGTCGAAAACAAACGAAGGCTGCCACGTCGTAACGGAAGAAGTTGTGAAAGGCCCCGGTGCGGTGGAATTACGCAAGAACCGACCGCAGGCTATGCACGAGGGACATGATCTCTGGTTGAGCAATCTCAAGCAGCGCTCTGAGACTTAACCCAGGTCGTAGGTCGACGCCCAGATCTCGATGAACGCATCCGGGATTACAGCATCAGTGTGTTCCTCGTGCGGATAAACCATGGAATGGAGAAACGAATGCAGAAGAAAACGCCGCAGCAACGCATCTTGGTTAAGGGCGGCTCGGTCCTAACCTTGGATAAGTCAAGTGGAGACTTCACGGTGGCCGATGTGCTGGTTGAAGGTTCGCGCATTGCCGCTGTAGGCCCGAACCTCAGCGCTGACGATGCGCGGGTTATCGATGCGACTGGTCATATTGTCATGCCTGGTTTTGTGAATACGCACCAGCATGCATGGCTCGGTCTGCTTCGTGGGCTCATGCCTAACGTCGAGACGCTTGATGAGTACTTTAATGCGATTCCGTTTGCGATCGGGCGTTACTACCGCCCGCAGGACATGCACCTGGCCACGCTGCTAACGAGCCTGTCGTGCCTCGACGCCGGGATCACGACAATCCTCGACGCGGCCCATAACAGCCTCACGCCGGAGCACACTGACGCCGCGCTCGAGGCTTTCGATCGGACTGGCCTTCGCGCGATCCATATGATCGGCAAGCCGGTGGGTATGACGGTGAAACATTGGCCCGGTGAAATTCAACGTCTGAAGAGGTCGGACGATGCCCTCGCGAACGTTGGTCTGTTCGCACTAATTCCCGATGCGAATCACTGGGCGGTGGCGCGTGAATTCGGGTGTCGCATTCTGACCGAGTTCGGAAATTGGGGTGGTGAGCCATCTCCTCTGCCTGATCTGCATGCGAGGGGGATGCTGCGTTCGGACAACATCTTCAATCACTGTTGCCGCCTGAGCGGCGACGACTGGCGAATCCTCGCAGAAGCGCGAGTTAATGTCACAGTGAACCCGCGCTCGGATTCGTTGTTCGGGCTGGAAACCGATGGCTTCCCTTATCAGACGGCACGTGAGTACGGTCTGCGCCCCGCACTTGGAATCGATACTGACACGGCCCAGGGCGGAGACATGTTCGGCGAGATGCATGTCGCCTTTGCCCAGCAACGCACCTTCGCGCAGAGGCGACGTGCGGCAGGGGAGACGTCTGCGCCCGCGCCTATCCATGTACAGCCGATTCTGGAGGCCGCAACCATCGACGGTGCTCGTGTCATGGGGCTCGAAAGGAACGTGGGAAGCCTGACACCCGGCAAGGAGGCGGATCTGATCATGATCCGTACGGATGGCATTGCCATGTTCCCATCGCACAACGCGGTTGGCAATGTCGTACATATGGCCAACCGGAGCGATGTCCGGACTGTGATGGTTGCGGGTTGGCTCCGCAAGCATGAGGGTCAACTGGTTGATGTCGACGTGGAAAGTGTCCGACACGCGGCTGAGGACTCGCGCGAATATCTGTTCGAGATGGCTGGCTACCAGCCGGATGCGTTCGAAGATGTATTCCCACATCTGCAACCGGCTACGTAGGGCCGCGCCATTTTTATGGATAACATCATGTCCTCCCATAGCAGCCCGCCACTGCCATTGCCATCAGGCACACGCAGTGAAAATC
>JBAVUV010000931.1:0-2900 GCA_049696955.1 Candidatus Sulfotelmatobacter sp.
TACCACGAGATGCTGCACTTGAAGCATCCGGTGCGGTTGCGCGGGAGCCGGCGGTGCGTGCATTCGGCGGAGTTCCAGGCCGAGGAGAAGTTGTTTCCGGAGTGGGAGCGGGCGGAGGGTTTTTTGAAGAGGTTGTGAGCGAGATCGTTATAATTCAAACCTTAGATCGTCCCACCGAGATGAAAATCGACCTGCACCGAGATTTTGTACGGAACGGGCTTTCCATTTCGTATGGCGGGCTGGAATCTCCACTTTCGGACTGCCTCAATAGCTTTTTCATCGAGTCCCATACCCAACCCGGCTACTACGCGGATCTCGCTGGGATGACCGTCTGCCCCCACGGTCAAAACTAGAGTGCAAGTGCCCTGCAGGTTCGCTTTACGCGCTCGCTCGGAATAGTCAGGCGAGGGCGAGTAGAAAACGCGCGGAGGCGCGGTACATGTGTCGTCCTTGCCCGTGCATGCTCTACCAACGCCTGCTAGCGATGGGATGGGCACGAACAGCAGCGTGAGGCACAGCACACAGGTGGTGATTCCAAAGCGCAGCGAGTATTTCATAATCTGGTTTCGCGCTCTCATCGTGCGCATTTTACTCTACTCCCAAGATATCGACGCTACGTCACTGACAGAGCTGCATCCCGTTCAATTCCAAATTTCCCCGTGTGATGCAGATCACGCGCGTCTGTGACAGAACGGATTGACGCCTCCGGCGTACACGGCATATCCTTGAAGTTGAAATTGAAATTCATTTTCAAGATGGTGGATTGGAGTTTCAGGGCGAGAGTTGGGCGCGGGAGATCCTTCGCTTCGCCTGAAGAACGGCTACGCTCAGGATGACGCCGGTGGTTATATAGAGGGTCCCATAGAAGGTAACGCACACATGCTTCAGGCATTCATTATTACGTTGCGCGAGGGGGTTGAGGCTGCGCTGATCGTGGGGATTACGCTCGCCTATCTGGCGAAGATTGGGCGCAATGATCTGCGCAAGGCGGTGTATGCGGCGCTGGTGGCGGCTTTTGTAGGCAGCATCGGGGTTGCCGTTCTGCTTTCCAAGCTCAACCTGAACGAAGATGTTTTTGAGGGCTGGGTGATGCTGGTGGCTGCCTTCTTCGTCGTCACCATGGTGATTTTCATGATGAAGACGGGGCGCAAGCTGAAAGGGCAGATTGAGGGCAAAGTTGGGCTGCTGGCGGGGAATGACGCTTGGATCGGGCTATTCTTTTTTGTGTTTCTGATGGTGCTGCGCGAGGGGGCGGAGACGGTGCTGATTCTTTCCGCGGTCACGCTGAATTCCACCGAGCTGATGAGTTTTCTGGGAACGCTGTTGGGCGTGGGGTGCGCGATTGCCTTTGGCGTGATGTTTGTGAAGGGCAGCGTGCGGATTAATTTGCAGAAGTTTTTCCGGATCACCAGCGCGATTCTGATTCTGGTAGCGGTGCAGTTGGTGGTGGCGGGGCTGCATGAACTTTCGGAGAGTGGAGTGCTTCCCTCTTCCAGAACCGAGATGGCAGTGATTGGTCCGATCGTGCGGAATGATCTTTTTTTCTTCGTCACGATTGTTGCGCTGGCAGCGTTGATGGTTCTGTTCGATGCCAAGCGGCGGCAACCGATGCCGGATGCGGTTTCTCCGGCGCAGCGCCGGAAGGCGGCGTGGACGGCGCGGCGGGAGCGGTTGTGGATGGGATCCGTTTATGTCTTCTCTTTTATGTTTATCGCCATGCTGACGGCGGAGTTTGTTTATGCCAAGAGCCAGAGCGCGCTGTCGCCGTCGACGGAACTCAGCTTTGTGAATGGCAAGGTAACGATTCCGCTGGCAAAGATTTCCGACGGGGATTTGCATCGCTACGAGGCGCGGGAAAATGGAGTTGAGATTCGTTTCTGGCTTTATCAGAAACCGGACGGAAAAATCGCGACGGTGTTTGACGCGTGCCAGATTTGCGGAGCGGTGGGATTTTACAAATCGGGCAATCAGATTGTTTGCAAGAATTGCGCCTCCCCGATCAATGGGCAGTCGGTGGGAACGACGGGCGGATGCAATCCGATTCCGCTGAAGGCGACGGAAACGGCGGATTCGGTGGTGATTCAGGAGGCGGACATTGCGGCGGAGAGCCGCTTGTTCGAGAAATAAGGAATGTTCGTACGGCTCGTCTACGAATCGTTCCGGCGCCAGAAACGGCGCAAATTGCTGGCGGGCGCGGCGATCACGCTGGGGGTGACGGTAGCGACGGCGATGATTGGGGTCGCAACCGATATTGGCGATAAAGTTAACCGCGAGTTGCGCACCATTGGCGCGAACCTAGTTGTAACTCCGCAAGAAGATACGCTGGATGTGGAGATTGGCGGGGTGAATCTGAAGCCGCCGACCGATGGGGCTTTTTTGAACGAGGCCGATCTGCCCAAGATCAAAGGCACGTTCTGGCACAACAACATTACGGGATTCGCGCCGATGTTGCCGGTGCAGGCTGCGCTCGAACGCGATGGGAAAACCGAGAACGTTACGCTGCTTGGCACTTACTTTGCCAAGCAGATTTCTTTTGGTAAAGAGGAATTTACCACTGGAGTACGTTCGACTGATCCCTGGTGGAGAGTTTCGGGGGCGTGGCCGAATGATTCTTCTCGTGACGTTTTACTCGGAGAGCGGCTGGCGACGCGGCTTTCCGCGAAGACGGGCGACGAGGTTACGCTGGCTGGGCGGCGGTTGCGGGTGAGCGGAATTCTTAACACCGGCGGCAGTGAAGACGACGAGGTCGTGGCTCCGATCGCATTGGCGCAGGAAATTCTCGGGAAGCCAGGCGCGGTCAAGCGAGTTTATGTGAGCGCGCTGACCAAGCCGGAAGATGCGCTGGCGCGGCGCGATCCGAAGAGTTTGTCGGGCGCGATTTATGACCGGTGGTACTGCTC
>JBAVUV010000932.1:0-5915 GCA_049696955.1 Candidatus Sulfotelmatobacter sp.
AAAAAGCGAATTACGATTACCTGGTTCGCTGGATTCACAATGCGCGTGAGCGTACGCGACCTTATTGTCCCTACGAAAAGAAAGATATCGGACCAGAGGATTACGCGAAGAAGGGACTGCCCTACCAGTTCGATCTCGATCACAGCCAATGTCCGAACGATGGCCATGAATTGCAAGTGCAGAACATGACGGTAATGCCGAGTCTGCGGCTGGCTCCAGAAGATGCGGAAGATATTGCGACCTATCTGATGACGCAGAAAAAGCAGGAGCCGACTTCGTATCCGGATGCTGCGTTCATGGATGATCCCGCGCTGAAAGCGGAAGGCAAGGTGTGGGTACGCCACTTCGGCTGCTCCGGGTGCCACGAGATTGCCGGCTTCGAGGACGAAGGGCGCATCGGGACTGAACTCACCTTTGAAGGCAGCAAACCGATCGAGCGTCTCGACTTCGCGCTGTTTACAACCATCGCACAGCGTGGCGGCAAAGATGCGGAGCCGATCAAGAACAAAGACGATCTCGCACGTTTGCCGGATGGTCCGGCGACCGAACCCTGGTACAACCAGAAAGGATTCTTCGAGCACAAATTGGCTGAGCCCAACGTTTACGATCAGGGCAAAGTGAAGAGCGAAACCGAAGCGCTGCGCATGCCCAATGTGCACCTCACGAAAGAGCAGGTGCTCGATCTCACTACATTCCTCATGGGAAGCGAAGAGACTTCCCTGCCCGCCAGCTATCAATACAAACCGGGCGACGCGCGGCACGACATTCAAGAGGGGTGGTGGATCGTCAAGAAATACAACTGCATGGGCTGCCACCAATTCATCCCTGGCCAGCAAACTATTCTGATGGGATTGCCGCAGTATCAGGACAATCAGGAACAACTGCCGCCGAAACTTTTGACCGAAGGCGCGCGCGTCGATCCGGAATGGATGCGCAAATTTTTGTCGAACCCGGCATTGAGCACGACGGACACGAATCGCAACGGCGTGCGGCCTTACTTGAAAGTTCGGATGCCGACGTTCTCGTTCTCCGATAACGAATTAAGAAAGCTGGTGCGATTCTTCCAGGCGTTGTCCCAGCAGCCAATGCCGTATATTCCTGAGCAGGTGCCGGTGCTCACCACAAAAGAAACCGACATGGCGCGCAGCCTGTTCTCGAGTACCGCGGCTCCGTGTTTGAAGTGCCATGCCACGGGTGATCCCGCACACGACAAGATCGCAACGGCACCGAACTTCCTGCTGGCGAAGGAGCGCCTGAAGCCAGACTGGGTGGAGCGCTGGATCACCGATCCACAAGCCGTGAGCCCGGGAACTTCGATGCCTTCCGGATTGTTCCGGCAGCAGAATGATCAGTGGGTATTCGCCGGGCCGACGCCGCCGTCGTTCCAAGGTTATACGGGAGATCATCGGAAGCTTTTGACCGACTATATCTTCCAGTTGACGGCGGAGGAACAGCGTAAGGTTGCGGCGTCCATGCCGCACGCAAGAACGGCTAATTCTTCACGGCCGACGAACCGCACGCAGGCGGCATCCGAGACACATCCTGCAGTCAGCGGCGGTTCGCGGTAAGATGATCGGTTTGGCAAAGAGACTCACTGCGGATTGTCATACCATGTGCGCTGGGAAGGACCTAGATCCTCATTTGCGCGCGGGATGACAGGCATTTCTTGAAATTGCATGACAGGCGTTTTTGAAACCGACTACTAACTACTACAACGATAGAGAGGGCGATATCATGAATATGAAAACGGCTTGGAGGATATCGGTAAGTGCTGCGGCATTGTCGGCCGTGCTGCTGACGGCGGCGTGCAACAAGAAAGAGAATACCGAGCAGTCGAATAACAGCATGGCCGATCAGCAGGCTGCGCCCGCGCCGGCGGCCACTCCGATCGATCCGGCAACGGCTGCAACTGTAAAAGGCACGGTAAAGTTTGACGGCACGGCGCCGAAGCCGGCAAAGATCGACATGAGCCAGGATCCGGCATGCAAGAGCGGCAACGAAGGGGAATCCATCGTTGTCGATCACGGGGATCTGGCCAACGTTTTCGTGTTCGTGAAAGACGGACTAGGCAACCGAGCTTTCGATGTTCCTAAAGATGCGGTAGTCCTCGACCAGAGCGGATGCAAATATCATCCGCACGTGCTGGGAGTCATGGCCGGGCAGACGGTTCAGATCAAGAATGACGACCAGACCACGCACAATATCCATCCCACGCCGAAGGATAACCGGGAATGGAACGAATCGCAGCCGCCATCGTCTCCCGCGATCGAGAAGAATTTCGCTCGCGAGGAAATCATGCTGCCGGTGAAGTGCAATCAACATCCGTGGATGAAGATGTACATCAATGTAGTGAAGACGCCGTTTTACGCCGTCACGGACAAGAGTGGCAACTATGAAATCAAAGGCCTGCCACCGGGCGATTACACCATCGCGTTCGTGCAGGAAAAACTGGGCGAGCAGGATCAGAAGGTAACGGTTGGACCGAAAGAAACCAAAACGGTCGACCAGAGCTTCAAGGCCGGTGGCGAGTAAGTATCTCTATTGGAAACCCAGTTTTGAAATTTTGGCGTCCACTACGCGTCTGCTAAAATTATGTATCTGAGGCCGCGGACTGAGCCATTTGGCGAGTCCGCGCCGCTGGCCCGCTGATCCCATGGGAAATACTCGGAAAGCTATTCCGGCAACTTACAACCGCGCCCATCACGCCTTCGCAGTATTCACTGCATGCGCCGCTTTGGTGGTGATCACCGCCGGGGCACTGGTTACAAGCAATGACGCGGGATTGTCGGTTCCTGACTGGCCGACATCATTCGGCTATCTGGTGAAGGTTCCACACTTCGTAGGCGGCGTCCGTTATGAATGGAGCCATCGCATGGTGGCTGGCACGCTGGTTACGCTGACCTTGGCCATTGCTATATGGACATTGCTGGTGGAACGGCGGCGATGGATGCGCTGGCTTGCCATAGGCGCATTTTGCACGGTCATTGTGCAGGCAATTCTAGGTGGCCTTACGGTTTTGCTGTTTCAGCCTCCCGCAGTTTCCACGGCACATGCCACGGTAGCACAGACTTTTTTCTGCATTGCCGTAGCCATAGCACTCTTCACTGGACGCCGGTGGGTGGAAGAACAGCCACAAGTGGAATTTGATTCGCGGCGGCCAAGCCTGATTACGCTTACGCTTCTTTCAATCTTTGTGCTCTATGTTCAACTCGTTCTCGGCGGGATGTTCCGCCATCACGGTATGAGCTGGTGGCCGCACGTGCTGAATGCTGTGATTGTATCGTTCGTGCTGGCCTGGACGGCGATCCGCGCGATCTCTGTGTATTCGCATATTGAAGCGGTTCGGCGCCCGGCTATCATCATGATTTCGCTTCTAATCACGCAGCTGTGCCTGGGCTTCACGGCTTTCCTGACGCGTGTCGCATGGGGCAAAGACGCGGCACAGCCAGAATTGCCCATGGTGGCATCGACCGTGGCGCATGTCGCTGTAGGAGCTTTGCTGCTGGCGACGACTGTGGTTCTCGCGATTCAAGTCTGGCGGCACGTCCCGGTGGCCTTTGAACAGCGCGTACCGCAGGCGCAAGAAGACGTGTCGGCGGCCTAAACATCCATTAGCACTGAAAGCTTATTGGAGCTTTGTTTCATTTCCGCGATGTTCTGCTGCATATCGTCGTAAACTAGAAGTGGTTTCATCCTAGGACACTCTTGGCATCGAAAGTTTCTGCACTCGCTGATATCGCGCCGGAAGTAGCCGTTCCTGCGGCTGCCGTAATTTCCGTTCAGAATTTGGTGCATCGCTATGAGAACCGGACAGCACTGAACGGCATTTCGTTCGACGTGCGGCCGGCGGAGTTGTTCGGTTTGCTGGGCCCGAATGGCAGTGGGAAGACAACGCTCTTTCGGATTCTTTCCACGTTGATGGTTCCCACGGGCGGACGGGCAACGATTATGGGCTGCGATGCGGCCCAGGAACCGGCGCGCCTGCGGCGGCAAATTGGTGTGGTTTTTCAGGCGCAGAGCGTCGATATGAAGCTCACCGCGTACGAAAACCTCTGGCACCAGGGGCATCTCTACGGCTTGCGCGGATCGGCGCTGAAGAAGCGGATCCTGGAAATCCTTTCGCGGGTTGGACTCGCCGATCGCGCCAAGGAACTGGTGGAAACTTTCTCCGGCGGAATGCAGCGGCGCATCGAGTTGGCCAAGGGACTATTGCATCATCCCGGCGTGCTGTTGCTGGATGAGCCGACCACCGGCCTCGATCCCGGGGCGCGGCGCGATCTCTGGCAATACCTGCAGATGTTGCGCGATGAAGAACATGTTTCCGTGCTGGTGACCACGCACTTAATGGAAGAAGCCGAGCGCTGCGACCGACTGGCCATCATGAATGAAGGCAACCTGGTGGCGCTGGGCACACCGGCGGAGCTAAAGAGCGAAATTGGCGGCGACGTAGTATTGCTTGATGCTGCGCGCGATGCTGGACTGCTGGCCGAACGCATACGGGCCCGGTTTCACGTGGATACCACGGTTTTGGAAAATCAGGTGCGCATCGAACACGAAGGCGCGCATCGTTTCGTTACCGAAGTAGTTGAGGCATTTCCGGGAGAGATCGAGGCGCTTTCCATCAGCAAGCCGGCGCTTGAGGACGTATTTATTCGCCGTACGGGACACAAATTCTGGAGCGAGAAAAACAAAGAAAACGAAGAAGAGGCACAGTCCTCTTCAAAAGATCAGAGGAGGTAATGTGCTGGCTCTTTCTCTCGTGCTAGGGGTTGTACCGCTGCTGGGTGTGGTTTGGATCTTTATGAGCGGCATGATCACCTTGTCGCCGCTATCGGATACGGTTGATGGCCTATTCATGACTTTGATTCTGCTCGCCCTATCTGTCACTTTTATGCTGAACGCGTACTGGGAAATGCGTGACCGGGGATTGATCGGCAAGAAGAAAGCTGCGGTTCCAGCAACAAAATCTCCCGCGGCGAAAGCGAGTTAAATTTTGGCGACTCAGGCTGCTACATTATCGAGACCGATCGCGCCCACTTCCGCGGGAGTGTTATTGCCCGCGTTCACGCTGTGGTGGCGGGAGATTGTGCGCTTCTACCGCCAGAAATCGCGTGTGGTGGGAGTGCTGGCATCGCCTCTGGTGTTCTGGGTGGTAATTGGGGCTGGATTCGGTACTTCTTTTCGCACCGGCGGAGGACATGGTCAGCAGCACTACATGGATTATTTCTATCCCGGCGCGCTGATCATGATCGTGCTGTTTACATCAATCTTCACCATGATGTCGGTGATCGAAGATCGCAAGGAAGGTTTTTTGCTTTCCGTGCTGGTAGCGCCGGTGCCGCGCTCGGCAATTGTTTTGGGCAAAGTACTCGGCGGCACGACGCTCTCGGCAATCCAAGGTATGATCTTCCTGGTGTTCGCGCCCTTCGCTGGCATCCATCTCAATGTGGTACAGGTTTTATTGGTGGCGGTGGTAGTCTTCCTGATCTCGTTCGCGCTCACCGCACTGGGCTTTGCCATCGCGTGGCCCATGGATTCCACGCAAGCTTTCCACGGCATCATCAATTTGTTTCTGATTCCTCTTTGGCTTTTGTCCGGAGCGCTTTTTCCCATGGCCGGCGCGTCGAAATGGATTCGCGCGCTCATGTACATGAACCCTCTCACTTACGGGGTGGAGGCGCTGCGCGCTTTGCTTTATCCAGGAATGGAAGCGACGTTCCCTCTGTCTTCGGCGATGGCGACTTTGCTTCTGTTTTCGCTGGTGATGTTTGCACTCGCCTTTCTGATGGCCAACCGCCGCAGCACGAGGCCGGCCGCGTGATCGCTGAGCAATACGCTTACTTCCCTGCCCTTATCGCCAGCCTGAACGGCGGCAGCGCGGTGCTTCTGTTCACAGGCCGCAGCCTGATCATGCG
>JBAVUV010000933.1:0-2199 GCA_049696955.1 Candidatus Sulfotelmatobacter sp.
TTGTTGCAGGAACACACTGAGGCCGCCAGTTCCGGCTCCAAGCATGAAAACGCCTAACATCAAGTAGCGATCCATAACCAGCTCCAAGAGAAGGAGTTCAGGAAACGAAGGATGGTTTCAGCCGCCACCTTCGCTTCCTGCCCTCGCCCATGACAAGCACTCAGGTTCGGTGAGCGAACCGAGTCTAGCGTTTGCTAAAGGAAACTGTCTGTGACATCTGAACATGACGGATGTGACAAATCGACAAACTCACTGTCGGGAAGTAGGACGCTTATCAAATTGATAATCAGCTTGCGATTATTCGCGATGTCGGGGCTCAAATGCACTGTCTCGTTCTTCGAAAGAGATAAAAATGGGAATTATATACATGACTCGCTAACCCTTTCAGAACAAAGCGACTAAAGTCCTTGACAAAATGCAGCGAGTTATCTACTATAGAGACAGTCAGGGAGGCCAAAATGCTCGACATTCGCGACATCCAGACTGGCAACGAATACTTCGTAATTACCTCCGATGAGCGCGGAGGCCGTTGCGTGATGAATGATATGTTCATCGCTGCATGGGAGACCCGCAAAGAGGCAAAAGAGTATGCCGCTACGCTCGGCGCGGGCTTCCACGTCGTAAAGACCGTCAAGCCGTAAGGAGGACAATATGTGGAACGATCCGAAAGTTGGCGAGCGCAAAGATAACGACACAAACCTCGAGGATGGCTACGGCCAGCGTTACAGGGATGAAGAGTCTCCGCGAATCGTGATGCCTCCCGTCGGTCGCTGTGATGCATTCGGACACAAGGGGTATCCGCACGCATGCAATCAATTCTGCGAGAATTGGCAGAAATCCAATGAGTAAGAGCACAATCAGCACCTTCCAGCTTTTCGAGATGTTTCCGACCGCTGAGTCTGCGCGGATTTATCTCGAATCTAGGCTCTGGCCTGACGGCCCGTTCTGCCCTGAGTGCAAGAGTCGGGAGCGCATCGGCAAGCAGCCTAAGGTCGGCTTCTACCGCTGCAACGCCTGTTCCCTCGATTTTACGATCCGTACAGGCACGATCTTCGAGCGCAGCCACATTCCCCTGCACAAGTGGCTTTACGCCATGTACCTGCTCGTAACCGCTCGGAAAGGCATCTCTAGCCTGCAACTGGCGAAGGAGATTGGCGTTACCCAGAAATCGGCATGGTTTATGCTCCAGCGATTGCGGGAGGCGTGCGGCTCCGATAAAGACATCAACAAATTGCGGGGCATCGTTGAGGCGGACGAGTGTTATATCGGCGGGAAAGAAGCCAACAAGCATGAGCACAAGAAACTGAGGGCTGGGCGTGGCAGCGTTGGAAAGACTGCCGTATTGGGCATCCGGGAGCGTGGTGGACGCACTGTGGCGATGCCAGTGGACGCGACGGATGCTCTCACCATTCAATCCGCCATTCACGCCAACGTCGAAGTTGGCTCTACGATCTTCAGTGACGAAGCCTCTGGGTATGTCGGCCTTGACGGTCTGTTCTTCCGCCATGACAGCATTAACCACACTGCCGGACAGTACAGCGAGAACGGTGTCAGCACGAACAGCATCGAGTCCGTCTGGGCCGTGCTCAAGCGCGGAGTGTATGGCGTCTATCATCAAGTTTCCAAGAAGCATCTGCATCGCTATGTGGATGAGTTCACGTTCCGCCTGAACGTTGGCAATGTAAGCCGTCACACCTTGGAGCGGCTGGATTCGTTCGTAGTGGCGGTAGTCGGAAAGCATCTCACCTACAAGGAACTGACAGCATGAAAACTCCCCCAGAATTAGAGCAAACCCGCAAATGGCACCTAGGTAACTTGACTTCTTAACAGGACTTGGTATCCTGTACACGGATTCGGGAAGGAAAGGCTAAAATGACATACGGATTCAAAGCCGGATTCAAAGCCGGATTACGCTTGTACCAATACTTTCGTGCCATTGACAGGTATTCGTTGTAGATATAACATGTCTATAGTACAGGAGAATAACATGCGATTTGAATATGCAATTCAGGGGTGGCAGAACAATGGCCGGGTTTGTGTTTCCGTCACATCTTCCACTATCCTAGCTGAGTATGCCCGTCTTGGTTTGAGTGTGCCCGAATCGTTGACATCTATCCTTACGGATGGCATACGCTATAGCAATCAGGATTTTGATGTCCTCTCCCACGCCATGAATATCCTCTGGGAGCACGATCATGA
>JBAVUV010000934.1:0-1586 GCA_049696955.1 Candidatus Sulfotelmatobacter sp.
GGACGCCAGCACACCAACTCGCTGAGGTCCAGCAGCACGGTCGATATAGTTCGCCACCTCCGTCGCGGAAACGCGCCGATCGATCTCGGCTGGGTTGCTCATCCACTGGATGAGGTCTTTCGGGCTCGGCCCATAGCGCAACAAATGGGCAAAGATTTGCTGCGGAATTTCGACAAAGAACTCGCCTTTTTTATCCTGGGGGTGCTGGAAGAGTGAGACTGCTAGCGCATCGGCCTCAGAACTTCTGCGGAGCTCTTCGGAAGGTCCCCAGTAGGGGCATCGCTTGTCGAGAGGATTCAGGATCACGTCGCCGCGGCTGGGCTCATAAAAACGCCGTGTGAATTCGAGAGCAGGGTCGTAGATGATCGCGGAGTCGCCGCGTGCGCGGATCTGGCGAAGCACTTGCAAAATGATCGTAGTTTTCCCGGCTCCCGTGTCACCAATGACCTGGATGTGCTGCGCTTCCGCTCTCGCGGGAATCCGTAGCATGTCTTTCATGTAGTCCGTCTTGATACCAATCCCATCGCCTTGGACCTTCTGATTAAACTCCTTCGGGGTAAGCCGTTCGGGCCCTCTGAGCCGCCGGCCGTACCTGAGTTCCCTGCGTCGAGCAACGTCGCGGGCGACGGAGAATGGGAGCTGAAACGCTAGCGTTGCGAGGCCGAAAAGGACAGGCCAATAGAAGATGTCCCAGAGGTTCTCGCCGCCATAGATGGTCGCCTGGAAGTAATTGTTCAGCGGCTTGTTCAGGTAGGAAGTCTTTGGCTGTTGGTAGACGTAAAGGAGGCCTTTCGATATGCCGGCTGGCGACAGTTCAAGCGGAAGTTGCTTTGCGCCTGGCGCTGGTTTCTTCTTGCGCGAGATGACGTCATCATCGGCGGCGAGACGCGCGGGACCTTCCCTGCCGAGTACCATCACAAGCTCGTATTTGTCCGCTTTGTGCATCAGGCCTTCTATGCCTGAGCGCACGTAATAGGGCAAGTAGAACTGCTGCAGTGGCGTGAGTGCGAACGCAAACCGAAGGTACACAAAAGAGCACAATGCGACGAACGAAAGAAAAATCGCGCCATAGGTGTTGACCGGGCCATGAGGGGGCCAGATCACAGATTCATTTCTGCCCCATTTCATTTGCTGTTTTCTCCTATGGAGTCGCGTTGAATGTCGAGCGCCACCTGGCGCTTTACCTGCTTGATCTGATCGAGCAGCGCCTCAAAGCCAACCGGCGAGTACGGCGCCTGGCCCGTCGCCTGAGGCCTCAAGAGGTTCACCAGGAGCAATCGCACACCGACAATTTCGCTGAGGATCGGGTCCACTTTAGGAGGTCCGCTGTCCCTTTCAATCTCGGCTAGAATCAGCTCACGGATGAGGTCGGAAGTACTCTGTCTGCGCCGCGCTGCCAGGGCTTTCAGGTTCACGAGTTCCTGTCCACCGATCTTAGTGGCGACGGTGTTCAGCCTGTATGCGGATCGCTCTAATTGCCCGGCCGCTATGTCCTTTTCATCCATCAACGCCATACGTTTCCCGTTTTCCGCAGGTTTACCCAGGTAAACCCGTCGAAGCTAAGTCATTGATTCTTTGTGTCAGGT
>JBAVUV010000935.1:0-3177 GCA_049696955.1 Candidatus Sulfotelmatobacter sp.
AACTTTCAAATGGACTGGCAGTTCGACCATGCAAATGACGGTAACATCGCGCTCACTGGAGCGCTGGCCGTGAGTGGTCAACGCGAGTTCACTCTTGGACTTGCTTTTGGAGACACCCAGCACCACGCGCTCACAGCGCTCTTTCAGGCGCTGGCTATCCCGTTCGAAGTGCATCACAAACGATACACGGAGCAATGGGACCGCACTTCTACACACCAGCTTCCCTTAGAAAAAGTTTCGAGTGACAAGGGCAACCTCTATCACAGCAGTTTCAGTTTGCTTCTCGCTCACGAGGACAAGTCCTATCCTGGCGCTTTGATCGCTTCCCTTTCGATTCCTTGGGGGGAAGCCGTGGGTGACAAAGACCAAGGCGGATATCACTTGGTTTGGACCAGGGACCTGGTCAGTAGCGCATCCGCTCTGCTCGCCTCCGGCGAGAATGCGACACCGCTGCGGGCACTTATTTATCTTGCAGTTTCTCAGCAAGTGGACGGTGGTTTCTCGCAGAACTTCTGGGTTAACGGGAATCCGTACTGGCGGGGAATCCAGCTGGACGAGGTCGCGTTCCCGATATTGTTGGCCTTGCGACTCAGCCGAGAGAATGCTCTTCAGGACATTGATCCCTATCCCATGGTCCTGAAAGCCGCGGGCTATTTGCTTCGGCATGGGCCGGTGACCCAACAGGAACGCTGGGAGGAAGCCAGCGGTTATTCCCCGTCCACTTTAGCCTCCAACATCGCGGCACTGATTGGCGCGGCTTATTTTTGCAGACAACGAGCAGATAGAGCCGCTGCGGAATTCCTCGAGCAATACGCCGATTTTCTCGAATCGCATGTCGAAGCGTGGACAGTCACAACGGAAGGAACTCTGGTCCGAGGCATTCGACGCCACTATATACGTATCCTGCCAGATGATGTGGACAACTCTAACCCTGCGGAAGACCCGAACTCGGGAATCCTGAAAATCGCAAATCTTCCGCCAGGCGCGACCAATTCATTTTCGGCAAAAGAGATCGTTGATGCCGGATTTCTGGAACTGGTTCGTTACGGAATAAGAAAGCCGAATGATCCAGTGATTGTGGACTCGTTGAAGGTGGTTGATGCGGTATTGAAAGTGAACACCCCCATGGGACCAGTCTGGCATCGTTACAATCATGATGGTTACGGCCAGCGAGAGGACGGAGGTCCTTACGTGCGATGGGGCAAAGGTCGTGCGTGGCCGCTCCTGACGGGAGAACGGGCGCACTATGAACTCTCCGCAGGACGGGATGTAAAACCGTTCCTGCGAGCAATCGAAGGTTTTGCCTCGCCGACAGGTCTACTACCAGAACAAGTCTGGGATGAGCAGGACAAGGCAAAGAAGCATATGTTCCTGGGCCGTCCCACGGGTTCCGCCATGCCTCTGATGTGGGCACATGCGGAGTACGTCAAGCTACTCAGGTCCGTATCCGATGGTCACGTTTTCGATCTGATTCCCGAAGTTGCGAGCCGCTACCTCGGCGATCGGAAGGCGTGTCAACTATTCGAGATCTGGAAGCCAAATCGGCAGGTGCGTGTTGTCAAAAGAGGCTATACGCTACGAGTCCAGATGCCTGCTCCTTTCCGTCTCCACTGGACGGACGACGAATGGCGCACAGTCAAAGACACTGAATCTGCCGCAACCACTTTAGGGATTGAATTCTTCGATATTCCAATCACCGCAGCGCAGCAAGCGCCGATTCGATTCACCTTTTTCTGGCCGAAGAGCAACTCGTGGGAGGGTCGCGACTATCTGGTCGAGGTAGGACAATGACAATCGAAATTGCAAGAAGTGAGGGTGAAGATGCCGCAAGAGAATCGTTTTGACGTCATCATTATCGGTACCGGAGCTGGTGGTGGAACTCTCGCCTACCATCTTGCTCCCTCCGGCAAACGAATTTTACTTCTGGAGCGAGGGGGATATCTGCCCAGAGAAAAGGATAATTGGGAGTCTCGCGCCGTTTTTCTCGAATCGAAATACCAGGCCAAGGAAACGTGGTACGACAGGGATGGAAATGCGTTCCACCCAGGCATTCAGTATTTCGTCGGCGGGAATACGAAGGTTTACGGCGCGGCATTGCTACGGTTTCGAAGGGAAGATTTTGGGGAAGTCCGGCATTTTGGCGGCATCTCACCCGCATGGCCGCTCAACTATGAGGACTTCGAGCCTTACTACGCGAAAGCGGAACACCTATATCGCGTTCACGGAGAACACGGGATTGATCCCACCGAAGGTCCAGCGAGCGCTCCTTATCGCCATCCGCCAGTAAGCCACGAACCGCGCATTCAGGAACTGTATGACGATTTGCAACGTGGAGGCTATCATCCATTCCCTTTGCCGCTCGGTATTTTGCTCGATGAAAAAGACGGCAAGGCGCTTCACATGAGCGCTTGCGTCCGGTGTGCGGCGTTCGACGGATTTCCCTGCCTGGTCGACGGCAAAGCAGATGCACAGGTCATTTGCGTCGACCCGGCACTCGCACACCCCAATGTCCAGCTTCTCACGGGCGCATATGTCAAGCGCCTCGAAACGGACCCGAGCGGTCGTGTGGTAACGAAGGTTCTCGTCGAACGAGACGGGCAATCGGAGGAATATTCAGCGGACATCGTGGTCGTCTCTTGCGGAGCAATCAACTCCGCAACTCTTTTGCTGCGGTCCGCAAATGACAAGCATCCGAATGGGCTCGCGAATAGTTCGGACGTGGTGGGACGGCATTACATGCGGCACAACAACTCCGCCTTTATGGCTATTTCCAAGCAGACCAACCCGACCGTATTCCAGAAAACTTTGGGCCTGAACGATTTCTACTTTCGGTCGGACGATTGGGAATATCCCTTAGGAGGGATTCAGATGCTGGGAAAAACGGACGGCGAAATGCTGAAGGGAGAGGCTCCGGGCTGGGCCGTTTGGAAACCGGAGTTTGCCCTGGATTACATGGCCGAGCACTCCATTGATTTCTGGGTGCAATCCGAAGATCTGCCACACGCCGATAACCGTGTCAGCGTCAGTGCGAAAGGAGAGATTACGCTCGACATCCATGAGACTAACGTCGAGGGGCATCACCGCTTGATCGCAAAGCTCAAGGGCATGCTCAAGGACCTCGGTCTTCACGACCACTTGATGTCACGATCCTTGTATCTCGGCAAAAATATTCCGATT
>JBAVUV010000936.1:0-1816 GCA_049696955.1 Candidatus Sulfotelmatobacter sp.
TCTCCTCGCAGACGGTACCCACTTTGCCGGAAGGCAAGAGGAGCGAGTGGAACGAAAAAGACTGGATTGGGTTGGTTGGATCCGGGGTGCAGCTATCGGCGTCAGATGAGAGTTGGCAGCCTGGGACCGTGGGCGGTGCACTGTATAAAGGGGCGATACCGCTGGTCGGATTGAACTGCGGCAAACCGTCGAAGGACTGATCGGGGATGCCATTGTTAGCCCAGTATTGCCGCATGTATCCGAAATAATGGTCGAAAGAACGATTCTCCTGGGCAAAGAAAATAATGTGATTCAGGCTTCCGTAAATATTAGATGGGCCGAAGGTCGCGGTAATGGTCTCCGCAGTGGTGAACGAGAAGGAGCAGCTCGTCGATCCGGTGCAACCGGTCCAACTGGTAAAGGTGCTGTTGGGACCTGGAGTTTCGGTGAGCGTGATTTGCGTATTAGGAGCGAAACTAAAGCTGCAGCCAGTCGCAGAGCCACTGGAACAATCGATTCCAGCCGGTGTGCTGGTGACGGTTCCAGTACCCGTACCCGTCCCCGCAATGGAGACGGTCAATGCTGCGTAGGGACCGTTGAAGGTGGCAGTCACGCTGGTCGCCGTCGTCACCGTAACACTACAAGCGGCGGCGCCAGTGCAGGCTCCGGACCAGCCCGCAAAAGTCCCGCCCGTTGCCGGCGTTTCAGTAAGAGTAACCGAAGAGTTCGGCGGGAAGCTCGCGGTGCAGGTCGCTGGAGTAGCGGACGAACAGTTAATTCCCGCAGGAGTGCTGGTAACGGTTCCGGTGCCGGTTCCAGCCAAGGCTACGGTCAGTCCAACCCCCGTCGAATTGGTAGGATTGAACGTGGCGGAAACGCTGGCCGCAGCATTGATCTGGAAGCTGCACATAGAGGTGCCCGAACAACTGCCACCCCAGCCGGCAAAAGAATAATTAGTTCCAGGAGTCGCCGTTAGTGTCACCATCGTCCCCTGCGGAAAGCTTGCGCTGCAAGTACTGGGGCAACTGATTCCCGCTGGACTGCTGGTGATGGTTCCTGTGCCCGCTTTAGGCGCTGTGACTGTCAACTGGTAAGAGGTGGTTTGCGACTGAGACGTAGGTGTTCCTACCCCTGCACACCCGCTAAGTACCAGGGTGGAACCGGCCAGTAACGAACTCAAGCACAAAAAAAAACCAGACTTCATGGCGTGCTCCTAAACAAACTCAAGCTTGGATGACCCTTCCCCCCCTGCGGTTGGTTTCGTACCTGGAAGAGACGGACGAGTGGCTACAACGATGGGTTAAACGGCACTATTTTGCGCATTTACGGTACTTTTGGAGTGATTTGGGAGTTATCCCAACAGGACCGAGTTGTGGCCGAGTTGTGCTCATTGAGACGGGGGCAAATGGTCGCTGCCCAACCTATTCCGCCTGCCCGGCCAGTTGGCTGGCTTAAAGAATGCCAGGGGAGACTTCCAGCGCTTTTTTTCCGATGATGTGATATGTCCCGCGGCACCGGGATAGGAACGCTCTAGTTGCAGCGCGATGATCTCGCCCACGGCATTTAGCCGCTGTCCCACAAACAGAGCCAAGGACGCAGATAACGACATAAACCAAAATGAACACCGAGACTTCATGGCGCGCTGCTCCCGGGGCAGCGCGATCTAGGATGAAATTTTTCCCGGTCCGGTTGTCTTGGTTGATTGGGGAGAGTCTCGCTCCGGTTCAGCCTTAGCCGCGCGGAGATCGAGAAGTTCTGCAAGCAGAACTTCTCAAGTCCGATTTTGCGATTCTCAATTACCCAAAGGCTGGAAGGGGCCGATCATGCTGGAGATTCC
>JBAVUV010000937.1:0-2698 GCA_049696955.1 Candidatus Sulfotelmatobacter sp.
GAATTTCTGGATCGCGAGCGAGTGACCAAGCGCGTCGGAGACTCACGCCAGATTCTGTAGCCGTGGTGATCTGTGAAAATCCGTGGCAACTACCTAGATTTGTTCCTCCGGAAATTCGAGTTCCAAGCCCAGCGGGTCAGTGAAGCGGTTGGTGAGATTCGCGAGTCCGGCCAACATGTGAATGTCGACGATCTCAGGATCGGAGAAATGTTTTTTTAGTTCGTCGAAATCGCTCTCCGTGATCTCGTGAGGGGCGCGCGTCAGCCGTTCCACGTAAGCCAGGGCTGCCCGTTCTCTCTCACCATAGCGCGAATAATTTCCTGCCCTCAGTGCTGTCCAATCTTCCGGCGTGATCCCCACGCGCTTTGACGACGCGACATGGTGCTGCGTGCAATAGCGGCATCCGTTGATCAAAGAGACGCGCAGATAGATCAGTTCATACAACTTGCGGTCGAGAGACCGGCCCACGCTGGCGTAGAAGCTTAGAAAATTCTTAAGCATCTCGGGGCGATGGGCCAGCGCCTTTTGCACATTGCCGGGCTTGCCGCGAAGCGTGGTGTCGTAAATCTCGCGTACTTCCGGAGATGCTGACTCCGGTGCGATCAGGCTGATGCGTGCCATCGAATCCTCCAGTATCGAAATGACTTTGCTCATCATAGAGGAATCGTGCGCCCCCCGGCGATGCCGGGACGACATCGCACCTTGGATTACAGAAAAGTTCGCGGAGTGCCGATATCTCCTAACGAGACTATGTCATGAAAAATACTCTTCTCGTTCTTGTTCTGCTTTGTTCGACGGGGCAATCGGCGAAAGCACAAACTTCCGGCGAATCGGACGCCCGGTCGAATGTACTGGCTTTGGAGCACGCATGGGATCAAGCGCAAGAGCGCGGGGATGTGAAGGCGCTCTCAGCAATTTTCGATAATTCTTTGATTTACGTAGATTATGATGGCGCGGTGTTGAACAAAGCAGGATACCTGGCGCGTGTGAGAGAGAACACTACCCACATGCAGCAGATTGTGGCTGAAGAAATGAATGTCCAAATATTTGGAACTACTGCGGTCGTGGTCGGAACCTACCGGGTCAACGGAATGGAGAAGGGAAAGCCTTACCTGAGGCGTGGCCGCTTCACAGACGTCTGGGTGCGGACGAACGGAAACTGGATATGCGTGGCCGCCGCCACCACGCCGATCTTGCACTGAGGCGCGGTCGCTGTCGGACTTGCCGGAGAAGAACGGAAAACCCTGCACGCTCCGCGAACGCTTCTCCGATACCTGGATCCGGCGCAACGAGAGTTGGGAGTGCGTAGCCAGCCACTCAACACTCATTAACCGTTAGCGCATTCCTGACTTCCACTTTCTTCCTGCACTCCTTCTTCCTGCTACCATTAAGCTCGTGGACGGCAGCGCGGGAGTTTGTCCGCGCACTCGATCGAGCGAACTGCTATACCATCCTGTTTCGGATTCGTGAAGAAAGCTGCAACCGGCCGCAAAGGTCGCCAGTTCGTGGAAATGCTCGAAAGAAATCAAAGGATTCACGAGCCGCGCCGGTCGCTGAAGAAGTAAAGAAATGTCCATGATCAGAATTATCGGAGCGGGACTGGCAGGAGCGGAAGCGGCATGGCAGTGTGCCCGGCGCGGCATCGATGTGGAGTTGTTTGAGATGCGGCCCACGCGGTCGACTCCAGCGCACCAGACCGCGGATTTTGCGGAACTGGTTTGCTCGAACTCTTTGAAATCAGATTCCGAGAATACGGCTCCATGGCTCTTGAAAGAAGAGATGGCCCGGGCCGGGTCGCTGCTTTTGGAGATCGCGCGTCAGTGCGCGGTTCCGGCGGGGCATGCCTTGGCGGTTGATCGCGTCACCTTTGCGGCAAAAGTTACCGAGATGATTCTGCGTGATCCACGAATTACCGTGAAGCGCGAAGAAGTAACGAAGATCGACGATACTGACGATGGCATCACCATTATCGCTACGGGGCCACTAACGTCGGAAGGTCTGGCAGGAGAAATCGCGCGCTTGAGCGTGCTCGCAGAACGATCAGATCAAAGCCCTCACTTATATTTTTACGATTCGATCAGCCCGATTGTGGAAGCGGACTCGATTGACATGTCGCGCGTATACATGGCGGCTCGGTACGACAAAGGTTCCGCGGATTATATTAACTGTCCGATGACGCGAGAGGAATACGACCGCTTTTACGACGCGCTGTTGGCCGCGCAGTCGGTGGAGGAGCGAGAGTGGGAGAAGTTGAATTATTTTGAAAGCTGTTTGCCGGTTGAAGAAATTGCACGACGCGGGCGCGATACGCTGCGCTTTGGTCCGATGAAGCCGGTGGGGCTGATAGATCCGCGCACGGGACGAATGCCGTATGCGGTGGTGCAACTGCGGCAAGAAAATCTACGAGCAGATTCTTACAATCTGGTTGGTTTTCAAAACCATTTGAAATTCGGAGAACAGGCGCGGGTGCTGCGCATGATCCCGGGGCTGGAAAGTGCCCGCTTTCTGCGCTACGGGCAGATTCACCGTAATACGTATATCAACAGTCCGGTACTTCTCCGCGAGACGCTTCAGATGAAGGCACATCCCCGAGTTTTATTCGGGGGACAAATATGCGGCGTGGAGGGCTACGTGGAGTCAATTGCAACTGGGCTGATGGCGGGCGTGAACGCCGCGGCTTTGGCTCGCGGAGTTGAGC
>JBAVUV010000938.1:0-2356 GCA_049696955.1 Candidatus Sulfotelmatobacter sp.
CGAGAGTGGATTGACTCCAGGATTGCAGAGGAGATTGCCCATGATAAAGCTGATGCTGCGAAAGCTGCAGGATTGGTGGCTCGGGGAGACTCTCCCGGCTCCCGGCCTGGATGATCGGGATTGGTCGGCTGAGTTCATGCGCTTCCTGAAGAGTACCCGGCGTGCCTAGACCTCCCGATATCATCCCCCACACCGCCCTCCGAACTTCCATCCCAATGGATCTTCGAGGTTGGCTGGACGTTCATCTCTGGTCTGATTCCCAACAGCGTGTGCCCCACGGAGCCTACACACGCTTGATTGTCCAATTGCTCCGGGAGTATAGAGCGAGGATCGAAAATGGCATCCGCACAGAGTCCTGAGACCCAGTCCACAATCGCGATGTGGCGAGCGAAGCAAGCCGCCGGCACGATGAGCAGGCAAGACTGGATTGATGCCTTCAGGCTCCTCCGCGCTTCGCGAATGGGAGCACAGGCGGCATCCGCCGCTTCCAAAGCCAGGAAGGCCCCTGTTAACACCGAGGCTCTCAAAGACAGCCTCCGAGCTTTCGCAAAGAAATAGGTGACATGTGCCCGACCCCGAGTACGAGCCGATCTACCAAGTCGAGTGTGAGGTATGCGCGACAGGCCCAGTCGTCGGCATCCGTACTCCCGCGGGGAGGATTGCTTCCAGCGGGTTCTGCGGGCCTCACTTCTTCGGGGATAGGCTCATGATTGATCCGGAACGCTGGAACCAGACATTAGAGGCGACAGAATGAAATACGTCATAATCGGTCTCGTCATCTGCGTTGCTCTCTCCGTCCTGGCCTGGTTTGGAGACTGGTTAGAGAGGAAGGGACTATGACAGCTACTGTGACTCTCGTCAAGGCAGACTGCCTCCACTGCGCCATCGATGCTGTCATCAAAGCTTGGGTAGTGGCCCACCCGACCTGGGCGGGCAGAAACTACATCGCCGGCGCCCTCGCTCGTGCGATAGTGGATTTCATGGTCCACGCTTCGGCGGATGTGAAAGAGGTCGAAGAGGTCATGAACTCCTTCATGGATGGACTGCCAGATGCGATGGTAGCAGCATTGGCGGATCGATTCCACCTCGCGCCAGGCAATACATCGGAGAATCCTTCATGAACACATTTCCCGAAGTCTTCGACTCATCCATGATGGCCAGCTTCAAGAGCTGCCCCCAGCTCTTCAAGAAGCTCTACATTGATAACTGGAAGTCGAAGGAGGGCGTCAACGTCCATCTTACCGCCGGCGGAGCCTTTGCCGCCGGCCTTGAAGCCGCCCGCCGCGCCTTCTTCGTCAATGGCTTTTCGGCAGAGGTAGCCGAGGCCCATGGACTCGAGGCGCTCCTTCTCCATTATGGAGACTTCGAGTGTCCACCCGACAGCGCGAAGAGTGCTGAGAGGACCGCCGGCGCCCTCGAGTTCTACCTCGACCACTATCCCCTCACAATGGACACCGGCTATCCGATTCTGCTGCCCGGGGAGAAGCGAGCGATCGAGGTCAACTTCGTCCATCCCCTTCCCATCGACCATCCGGAGACAGGGCAGCCTCTGTTATACTGTGGCCGGAGCGACATGATCTGCCAGTTCGCCGGCGGCAACTACATCGAGGATGACAAGACCACCTCGAGCCTCGGCCCGACCTGGAGTCGGCAGTGGGATCTCCGAGGCCAGTTCCTCGGATACACCTGGGGGTTCCGCAATTCCGGCTTCGATGTCCGCGGCGTCCTCGTCCGGGGAGTCTCCATCCTCAAGACCAAGTACGACACTCAGGAAGCCATCGTTAACTTCAGCGAGAAGCAGGTCAACCGATGGTACACCGAGATGCTTGAGTGGATCGAGGATATTAAGAGGTGCTGGACCGTCGGCAGGTGGAAGTACAACCTGGACCATGCCTGCGTCGAGTACGGCGGCTGTGGGTTCAAGACCGTCTGCCAGGTGGATGAAGAGCAGCCTTGGCTGGAGCAGTATTTCGAGAAGAGGAAGTGGAATCCGATTACGAGAGAGGAGAGCAAGCTGTGAACGACCGGCTGCACACAGCATATACCTTTTGCTGTGGTGGAGATTATCCTTGGTGTACCGACGGTCTCAAGTGTCAGTGCCATGGACTCGCGCTTGAAGTCGAGCGGCTGCGCGAAGAACTGAAAATTGCCGACGCGCGGTCAGAGAAGATAGCAGGCACGGCGGCACGCAGAACCGCAGAGGCATGGGAAGAAGAACGGAAGCGGCTTCACGCGGCGCTGAGGGCTGCACGTCCATGCGTGTTCAACAGTAGGCATGGCGGTTGGGAGGAAGCATTGCGCCTCGTGGATGAGGCCCTGCGCGAGGAGAGCCGCGGCGGGCCAGCGGAGTGCCGGC
>JBAVUV010000939.1:0-1923 GCA_049696955.1 Candidatus Sulfotelmatobacter sp.
CGTGTACACCGGCGACATGATTTATGTTGCCGGCGGAACGGTACATACGTTAGGGCCGGGTTCGGTGATTATAGAAACGCAACAGCAGTCGGATACCACTTACCGTTTGTATGATTACGGGCGGCCACGCGAGTTGCATTTGAAAGAGGGGTTGGCCGCAGTGAAGCCAATAGTGGCTTCGGGAAAAGTATTGAGGCCGGCCCCACAGCAAATCAGCCACAGTAACAACAGGCGGGCCTCCCTGGTGGCCGCGCCTCATTTCGTCGTCGATATGTTTGAAATAAAGGACACACAGCAGCTCTCCACTCGCGACGATTCGGGCAAGAGTTCGACACATATCTTGGTGGTAGTAGAAGGCTGCGGCGTTGTGGAAGCAGGCAACTCCGAACCGATCACCATCACCAAAGGTGACGCCGTAGTCGTGCCGGCTTCTGTCGAGAACTTTACCGTGCGTCCGCAGTGGACGCTGGAATTTCTCAGAGCGTACGTTCCAGGAGTGGCGCTTCCCGAGCCCGAAACGCGAATGTAGAGATCGACAGCAAAGAACGTGGCTAAGAACTCAAACTTTTATCCCGTAATTCTTGCCGGGGGGCGCGGTACGCGTTTTTGGCCCCTGAGCCGGAAGAAGCGCGCCAAGCAATTGCTCGCGCTCGATGGCAAGCAAACTATGATTCAGCAAACGGTGGCGCGACTGCTGCCGCTCGCTCCTGCAGACCGTTTCTGGATC
Source organism: Candidatus Sulfotelmatobacter sp. (assembly GCA_049696955.1). GTDB lineage: Bacteria > Acidobacteriota > Terriglobia > Terriglobales > Acidobacteriaceae > Sulfotelmatobacter. The sequence goes on from JBAVUV010000939.1 coordinate 728, forward strand.
ATCGCCAATGACGATCTTCGTCCCGCGATCTTGAAGCAGCTTCCAAAGTTGCCGAAAGCGCAAGCGCTTGCGGAGCCAGTGGGGCGCAACACTGCTCCTGCGATCGGACTCGCAGCCTTTCTTCTGCTGCGCCAGCATCCCGATGCGGTGATTGGAATGTTTCCTTCAGACCATGTGATCGCCGACGAAAATAAATATCGCTCGACCATCGAGCGTGGAGCGGAAATCGCAGCGGCCGGTGACAATATTGTGGTTCTTGGTATCCGGCCGAATCGGGCGGAGACGGGATACGGCTACATCGAGGCGGGCGGCCCGTTCAGCCGCGACGCTCTGCGGGTTCGCCGCTTCACCGAAAAGCCCGACGCGGAGAAGGCCGCCGGTTTTGTGGCTGCAGGTAATTATTTCTGGAACAGCGGAATGTTTTTGTGGAGCGCGCGAACTCTGGCCAATGCCCTGCGCGAGTATCTCCCGAAAACTGCTTCGCTCTTAGAAGAAATTGCCAACAGCTTCGGCACGCGCAGATTTGCTGCGACGTTTCGCAAACTATATCCCAAGTGTGAAAATATCAGCATCGATTACGCCGTTCTGGAGCCGCGGTCAGGCAGGGGGGAGGCGCAAAGTAACATTTTCTGTCTGCCTGCCGATTTCGGCTGGAATGATCTGGGTTCCTGGACCGCGTTGCACGAACATCACACAGCCAAGAGCAGTCCGGGTGAGAGCAACATCATTCGCGCTGCGGGAATCTTTGTTCTGAATGCCAGCGGCAACTACGTGCATGCGCCGGGCAAGTTCGTGGCGACGGTCGGCGTGAATGATTTAGTTGTCGTCGACACTCCGGACGCATTGCTGATTACCACGCGGCAGAACGCGCAGGATGTAGGTAAAGTTGTGAAGTATTTGGATGGTAAGAAGCTTCACAGATTGACATAAGTTGTTCGTTTTATGGCGCAAGAAATCAAATTCGGAACCGATGGCTGGCGCGGGATCATTGCGGATGACTTTACCTTCGACAACGTGCGAAGAGTTGCCGGGGCAATCGCCTCGTATGTTCTGAAATATGAAAATGCCGGCGGTGGAGTCATCATCGGATATGACACGCGCTTCGCATCGCAAAGGGCGGCGCAAGTGGCCGCTGATGCGATCGCCGCAGCGGGCATTTCGGTGAAGCTGGCCAACGACTACACACCAACCCCGGC
>JBAVUV010000940.1:0-4097 GCA_049696955.1 Candidatus Sulfotelmatobacter sp.
TCCGCTTCATCGGCTTCACCGGACACAAAGATCCCGAGATCCATCTCAAGATGTTGTCTCACGATTTTCCCTTCGATACCGTGCAGATGCCGCTGAACTGTTGCGACGCAACCTTCCGCAGCTTCGAAACCCAGGTGCTGCCGGAAGCAACCCGTCGCGGGATCGCGGCGCTCGGCATGAAAAGCCTGGGCGGAAGCGGCGAACTCGTACGCCACGGCGCAGTCACGCCCGAGCAAGGCTTACGCTACGCCATGAGCCTGCCCGTAGCAACAACAATCAGCGGCGTCGACACCATGCAAGTCCTGGATCAGAACCTGAAAGTCGCGGTGAACTTCCAGCCTCTAGCCGACGCCGAAATGCAGTCGCTGCGTGATCAATGCCGCTTCCTGGCCTCTGATGGCCGCCTGGAACTATTCAAGATGACCACGAAATACGATGGGGAAGTCGGCCGCGAGCAACATCACTTCCCGACCGTAGAAGAGTTACCGATCTAAATCTCGTTACTGCGCTCTTGTCTCCGCACGCAGGGCATACCTTTAGCAACAGCGATCTAAACGCGCCTTCAATGCGGAGGAAGTCTTAGTCGCAGTGAAGGCGCAAGCACCGCTCGCGAAGCTTCAGAAAACGCTCTGTTCTTACATTGATTCGAGTTCCTGTGATTGTTCCCTGCACGCGGGCCGGTTTCTTTCCGGATTCGTCACTTCGTAGTTCGCGTCGAGCTGACATCCACTGGTGATTCCGTCCCTAAAACAGGCTGCTCTCTGGGGTGTTCACGGTAATGCGTGTTCCCTTAATTACGCCGATGATGTGAGCGACCCTATGATTTGACGTGTCATAAGCGTCGAGGGTAAAGGTCCCGACATAGTGGTTACAATCTGGACCCAGGATGACTTCTTCGACGATGTGAGTGGGACCAGACGGGTTCCCGATGCCGCTCGGCGCGTTGGTGGTATCGTTGGCTAACCAGGCGAAGTGATTGAGCTTGTATCTCGATTTCCCCGTCTTTTCCCAGACACCCATACAGAAGTCGCCATCCTGCGGCGGCCGTGCAGAATTCATGATTTCCGTCTTGTCGCTGTGCCACACGACAAGGGCGTTGTCTATCGGCGTATTGTCCGGTGGGGCTTCGGGGCCCGTGTTGCCTTCAGCGGTAAATGTCACGTGCCACATACCTACGATCCCGTCGTCTTCACGATCAGAAGTCAGCAGGAGCGATCCCGGATGAAATGTGCCCGATCCCTGCCAGGACTGCGAATGAAGCATCGCATTGAACTTGCCTGCACTTCCGCAAGCGGCATTTGCTTTTGCAGTGGGAATAGTACCTATCAGGAGGATTCCCACAGCGAGTGTCATTTTTTGGTGTAGCGTTTTCATACGATCTCCTTTGGAGGTTTCGAATACGGAGCGGCATAGTGCCTTGAATTCGCGACGGGTAGCAATGGATAACGGGTGAAGCTTTGGTGAAGGAAGGTGAAGCCGGAAGCTATTGATGCTGCAGTAGTTCGGCTTTATGTGCCGGAGAGATGCGATAAATTCGTCCTGTTCCAGAGGATACTTTTCATGCGCTACTGAAGGGAAACAAGATCGCCTTTATATCCGGGGCGAGCTGGTATACTTCCAGCGCTGGGGTGCTCTGTGGGGGCCACTGTCTTCGAATTCGGCGGCTTCAGGCTGGATTGTGACCGCTTTGAGTTGTATCGCGAGGGGCGCAGTTTAAAGCTGGAACGAAAGCCAATGGAGTTGCTCATTCTCTTGGCGACAAGAAATGGCCACCTCGTCACCCGAACTGAAATCGCCGAACGCCTCTGGGCCAGGGAAGTTTTTGTAGATACCGAGCACGGCATCAACACAGCCATTCGCAAGATTCGCCGGGTATTGCGGGATGATCCTGACGAGCCCCGCTTCCTCCAGACGGTTACCGGTAGGGGATACCGTTTCGTCATCGCGGGGAACGGCCAGCCTAAGCAGGCAGTTGCGACAATCCCCGAAGCCGTTATGCCGGGTACACCGGGTCCACCACAGCCCATCGGGGAACAGCCGCCTCGCGGATTAGTCACAGGAGTATCGGGTCGCGAGCCAGACCGCGTCGATACTGCCACATTCAAGTCAGCACCAATGAAGGCCAAATCAGCCTTCGCTATCCTTGTGCTCGGTTTGGCTGCCGTGTTCGCCTTCCAATTCCGCGACCGCATTCTCCCCGTACGGGCCTCTCAGATTCATTCCATCGCAGTCCTTCCGCTGGCCAACCTGTCCGGAGATGCTTCGCAGGACTATTTTGCTGACGGGATGACCGAAGAAGTCATTACGATGCTGGCGAAGAACACCTCGTTGCGGATCGTTTCCCGAACATCTGCCATGCAGTACAAAGGCGCGAAGCGTCCCCTGCGGGAGATTGCGCGAGAGCTCGGAGTCGATGGAATCCTGGAAGGATCGGTCGCGCGTTCCGCGGATCGCGTGCACATGACGGTGCAGTTGATTTACGCGCCCACCGACACTCACGTTTGGGCCGAGAGCTATGACCGTAACTTGAATCAGGCTTTTCTGCTGCCCTCCGAGCTATCTCGAAACATTGCAAAAGAAGTAAAGAATGCGACATTGCCGGCCGCCGTGCCACGCTACATCAATCCTGAGGCGCACGATGCTTACCTCCGCGGTCGATATTTGTGGTTTACCTTCAATGTGCAGCAAATTCTTCCTTACTTTCAAAAGGCGATACAACTTCAGCCGGACTATGCGGCCGCATGGAGTGGTCTTGCGGACACCTACGTGCTTGGCGGAATGCTTGCGTTCCCGCCCAAAGATGTAATTGCCAAGGCGGAGTTTGCGGCGCGCAAGTCCGTGGAACTCGACGATTCCCTCCCTGAGGCTCACAACTCAATGGCTGCCTGGTACCTGTTCTGTGGCTGGGACTTGCCACACGCCGACGCGGAATCCCGTCGGGCCATCGAGCTGAATCCGAATTACGCCGAGGGTCACTATGTGCGCCATTATGTTCTGCACATGATGAATCGTCCGAGCGAAGCCTTACAGGAAGAGAAGCGCGCCGTCGAGCTCGAACCGTTCGCCCGCAATTGGGGCTTAGCAGGTCTCTATATCCGATTGCAGCAGTACGATTCCGCCATCGCCGAGCTTCGCATGCAGTCCGATCTCCGGCCGGACGAATCCGGACTGCACCACCTCCTGTCGGAGGCCTACTGGTTAAAGGGCATGTACGAAGAATCACAAAAGGAATTTGAAAAAGCACTCGAACTCGAGCATCGCCCAGAAGCCGCAGCCGCCGCTCACCGCGCCTTCGAACAAGGCGGCGAAACAGCGGTCGAGCGATGGGGAGCAAATGACATTAAAGCCCGCGCCCGCAAAGAGTACGTCCCCAGCTGGGATATCGGGTTCATAGTCGCCTTCACCGGTGACAAAGAAGAAACCCTGAAGTATCTCGAATCCGCCTACCAGGAGCATTCCCTTTCCATAGTCGGCCTGCAGAACGAACCCATCTTCGCCTTCTTGCACTCCAACCCTCGCTATCGTGAACTGGTAAAGAAAATAGGCCTGCCGCCCGCCTATTAGCTTTTGAACCTTGGTCCCGCGACACGCAGCCCCGCTTAGTGATATCTTTTTATCCTTACTAGAATCCCGTAAGGTTGGAGGAAGTTTAACGCATGGCTCAAGTGAAGATCACAGTCCGTCCTAATGGCCCATTCCGGGTGGAAGCACCCGAAGGTTCCGTTGAGCTTGTCGACGCCAACGGGACTTCATACGACCTTACCGGCAAACCGGCATTCTCTCTGTGTCGTTGTGGCGGTTCCGTGAACAAGCCTTTTTGCGACGGCACGCACAGCCGTATTGGTTTTCAGGGCGCAGAACTGGCGGTAAAGAAGGCCGACCAGTAAATGAGCGACCAAACCGACCGCGAACTTGGAATGAATCGCCGCATCACGCGGCGCGACTTCCTCAATGGCATGGCCGTGACGGCGGGCGCTGCAATGATGCCATGGCCGCTATTTGGCAGCGATTTCAATCCGGAAAAGGCTCCTAACTACTACCCACCGGCCCTTACAGGAATGCGCGGCAGTCATCCGGGCTCATTCGATGCAGCGCAT
>JBAVUV010000941.1:0-9634 GCA_049696955.1 Candidatus Sulfotelmatobacter sp.
CGTCCATGATGTCTTCCGGCAGCAGAGGAATGGAATTGAAATGAACTCCAAGCGCGCTTGATACGGCGTTGATGATTGCCGGCGCGGGACCATCCATCGGAAGCTCGCCAATGCCCTTCGCGCCATGCGCCCCGTGGACGTTGCCCAACTCTTCGAAGAACACGCGAATGGCTGGTAAGTCGGTTGAAGTCGGAATGACGTAGTTCGTCATCTGGCCGTTCTGCATACGTCCGTTCTGCCAAACTACCTTTTCGTAAAGGCTGAATCCGATCCCCTGCGCGACGCCGCCGATAATTTGGCCGCGTGCCAGAAGCGGGTGCAGCACCTTACCAACTTCCTGGAGCGCGACGAAATCGTCCACCGATACCCTATAGGTGATCAAATCGACGGTAACCTCGGCGACATAAACCGCCCAGGCAAATGCGGCGTAAGCTTCTCCGCGATACTTTTCATCGTCCCAGAAGACGTCGGATGGGGGCTCGTAACGTGACCACGAGCGGAATTGACCATGGGTGGCAACATATTTGATGCAGGCGGCGCGAAACTCCTCCGCCGTATAAGGTTCGCGAAGCAGATTTGATGAAACCAGTGTCTGTCTAAGTCCTAACGCTGCGGACTGCACCAGTTTCCCCACCACCATCACCGTGCGCGAAGCGACAGTGGGGCCGCTGTTGGGAACTTCGAGAGTGTCCGCCTGGGCCAAGCTGACATTCTCGTAAGGCAGACCCAGGGCTTCGGCTGCAATCTGGCTGAGAACAGTTTTTGTTCCTTGTCCAAATTCAGTGCTCGAAACCAGCACGCGGACGCTACCATCGACACAGCCTTCCACACCGACTACGGAACTCAAATAGCGCTCGCCTGATCCTGTAAATCCAGCGCCGTGCAGAAAAGCAGCGATGCCCATGCCCTTCTTAGTGGTGCTGTCCCGATTTTCGTTTGCGAATCGCTGCGTCTTGGAGTAATAGTCGGAAACGTCCAGAGCACGGTCGAGCAGCTTTGACAGATCAATCGGTTCGCGCACGACTTGTTCCGTGGTCGTGGTCTGCCCCGGCTGCAGAAAATTTCGGCGGCGGATTTCGATGGGAGAAAGACTCACCTGTTGCGCAATTCGGTCCATGTGCCGCTCCATGGCAAACAGGCTCTGGGGAGCGCCGAAGCCGCGAAAAGCTCCGTGGGGCGGCGCATTGGTAGCAACCGCTTTGGCGCGGATGCGAATACTTGGCCAGTGGTAGGGACCGCCCGCGTGAATCGTGCCGCGAGAAAGGACTACAGAGGACAATGTCGCATATGCTCCGCCGTCAATCGTGAAGTCGATTTCACCGCCCAGAATCCTGCCATCCTTACTGACGGCCGTGCGATGACGCGTCCGCGAAGGATGCCGTTTGGTTGTCGCCGCCATGTCTTCCATTCGGTCATAAATAATCTTCACCGGTTTCCCCGACTTCATCGCGAGTAGCGCCGCATGCGCGGCAATCATCGATGGATACTCTTCCTTGCCGCCGAACGCGCCTCCAGTTTCCATCTGCACGACACGAACTTTCTCCGCCGGAAGATTGCACAGCGCGATCAGCGCCTTATGAATGTAGTAAGGACATTGCAGCGAGCCCCACACCGTGATTCCCTGCGAAGCATCAAAGGCCGCGATCATTCCGTTGTTTTCGATGTAGAGCTGCTCCTGCGCGCCGGTCGCATACTCACCTTCTACGATGTAGGCGGCCTTCTCCCAAATTGCACCGACATCGCCCTTCTCGATCAAATAGGTTTTAAAGATATTGTCCTTACCCCAGATAATTTCCGAGCAGCGCTCACTCTCTTCAATCGTAAAGATGGCCGGCAGAGGCTCGTATTCAATCGATATCGCTTCAACCGCCTGGGGCAGTAGATAGCGATCGGGGTGAGCCAACAACAGAATCGGTTCTTCGGGATGGTTAACAACTTCGTGCGCGAGACAGGGCTGATCGTCTCCGATGAGCGCGATGCAATTGTTTCCGGGAATATCTTTCGCAGAAACGATGACGAATTCATTCCAGGGAATGCCGCCGCCGAACCTGATTTTTATAATGCGGCCGCGCGGGATCCGGCTCCGAACAGTTGCTCCAAACAGCATTTCGGGCAGAACCATATCGTCAATGTACTGGGACCTGCCAGTTACTTTGTCGCGTCCCTCCTTGCGCGGAACGGAGTTGCCGACGATGCGATCACTGCTCATTTCTTAATCCCGAGGATATTTTGGCCTGCGGATGGGATAGTGTAAGCCAGACTGGGTCTTCAAGTCGCGAAAGTTTTGAAACGCAGAGCGAATGCGCTATAGAATGTTACGGATGAGAATGATGATGTGCACCAGCTTGGACCTCGCGGCCGCAAGGCTCTCCGGGAAACTCGCCCTCGGCGAAGACCACTCTCCCCCGTAGATAAGTGGCCCTGACTACACCGCGCAGAGTTTCGCCCAGATACGGTGAGATCGCATGCCGATAGTACAAGCTCTCTCTCGCTGCAACGAATTCGCGCTCGGAATCAAAGACAATCAAGTCCGCATCGTATCCAGGCGCGATTCGACCCTTGCGCGTATCGCAACCGGCGAGTCGCGCTGGCTCCGCCGACATCCAGCGTGCCAGGTCGATTAGCGTGAATCCTCGGGTGCCGGCTTCTGTCCACATGAGCGGTAGGGCGAGCGACAAGCTGGCAATACCACCCCATGCGGTTCGAAAATTTCCCTCAGAGATGCACTTCATCGAGGGTGGGCACGGCGAATGGTCGGTCACCACCATATCGATCGTCCGGTCTCTCAGACCCTTCCACAAGTTCTCGCGATTCTCGCGACCGCGAATCGGTGGCGCACATTTGCTGAGAGTTGCTCCGTTCGCGATGGTTTCGGCGGCGAGATGAAGATAGTGAGGACAGGTCTCAACGCTCACGGGAAGCCCTTCGGCACGGGCGGCGCGGAGTTCCGAAAGCGCATGGCTTGTCGACAGATGAACGAGGTGTAAATGAAATCCGTATTCGCGACACAACGACAGCAGCATCCGGATGGCAGAAAGTTCCGCATCGTCTGGCCGCGATTGAAGATAAGTTGAGTAACAGCTCCAGTCAGTACCGCCCAGGGCGACCGTTGCGCGATCAATTGGAGCGGCGAGTTCCGCGTGCACCAGGAGAGGCAGCCCTGTCCGGGCAATATGTGGTAATGCGGCTCGCAATTGCCGCTCAGTAACCATGGAGAAGCCGTCGATGCCCGGATTGATCAGAAAGCATTTGAACCCTGGCACTCCGGCGGCTGCAAGAGCTTCAATGTCATTTTGATTATCGTGGACAACGCCGCCCCACGCTGCCCAGTCGACTCGGCACTTGCTTTGCGCAGCGGCACGCTTAGCCTCAAGCGCAGCGACAGTCGTAGTCGCGGGTAGACAGTTCAGAGGCATATCGACGAGCATCGTGTAGCCTCCGGCCGCAGCAGCGCGAGTCGCCGTTTCGAATCCCTCCCAGTCAGTTCGACCAGGTTCATTGATGTGTACGTGCGAATCGACGAGGCCCGGAAGAATTGCCGCGTCGCCGAAGTCATGGATATCGTAACGTTGCTCCGGCACTTGATCGCGGGGAACGATGCCCTGGATGTGTTCGCCTTCCACCAAAATGGCCGCCGGACGAATTCCTTCGGGCGTGACTACTCGATGAGACAAGTAAGCTCGCAAGTTCAAGCTGTCAGCTCCGTGAAAAATTCGCGAATCTTCGGTGAGAAGTAATTCAGTAGTTTCACTTTACAGCTCATTCTTCTCCGAATCGGAAACAACATTTTACGAAATTCCAAGTCCCGGCATATACTCGCTTCTCAGCGAAGCGGCTGCGAAAGTCCATGTCGACTGATTTGCGAGTTCGCGGGCTGCTGACGCCTGCAGACCCTTACGATTGCGCACAGACAGAGAACACATGGATAACCCTTTCATGGCCCGCGCCATCCAGCTCTCTCTCGACAACGTCAGCTCCGGGCGCGGGGGACCCTTCGGCGCCGTCGTCGTAAAAGACGGCACCATTATTGCCGAAGGCGCCAATCAAGTTACTTCCACGAATGATCCTACCGCGCACGCGGAGGTTGTCGTCATCCGCGAGGCATGCAAGAAGCTGGGCGCCTTCGATCTGGAGGGCTGCGAGATCTACACTTCCTGCGAGCCCTGCCCCATGTGCCTGGGGGCAATCTACTGGGCTCGTCTCTCCCGCGTCTATTTTGCCAATGCTGACGCCGATGCATCCAGGATCGGATTTGACGATTCGCTGATCTATCGCGAAATCGCGCAGCCGCATTCGAAACGCAAAATACCGATGGTTCAGATGATGCGGGAAGAAGCTTTGGCCGCTTTTCGAGCCTGGGAAAACAAACCTAACAAGATCACGTATTAAGCCTGTTGCAACGACCTCAGTCTGAATCCAGGAGGAATCGTTTGATCGATCGCTATTTCAAACTCACCGAGCACCAGACTTCTGTGAAGCAGGAGATGCTAGGCGGCCTCACCACCTTCGTGACGATGGCCTACATCGTCGTGGTGAATCCGCAGATCCTGGCCCAGGCAGGAATGCCACCGGATGGCGTTGTCTTTGCTACCTGCGCTTCGGCGGCCGTCGCTACTCTGGTGATGGGACTCTACGCAAACTATCCGATCGCGTTAGCGCCGGGTATGTCGCTGAACGCCTACTTCACTTATTCGGTTTGCCTCGCGATGCATGTTCCCTGGCGGACGGCGCTTGCGGTGGTCTTTTTCTCCGGCGTTCTTTTCCTTGTGCTGACTGTGACGAAAGTTCGCGAACAGATTGTCAATGGCATGCCCGACTGTCTGAAGCACTCGACCGCGGCTGGGATTGGGATGTTCATCGCTTTTGTTGGACTGCGGAACGCGAAGTTAGTGGTCGCCAACTCGGCAACATACGTTGGACTCGGCAGCTTCGCCGACAAAGAAGTGCAAACCGCTTGCTTTGGCCTGGGTCTTACTCTGATCCTAATGTCGCGAAAATTCCATGGCGCTATTCTGATCGGTATTTTTGGGACTGCTCTGCTTGGAATTCTGCGAGGAATCACGAGTTGGCCCGCAGCCATTTTTTCCATGCCACATCCGTCCTCAACTTTCTTGCAGCTTGATTTTCGTGGCGCAACTCATCTCGGCTTACTCGAAATTCTTTTCGCGTTCCTGTTTGTTGATCTGTTCGACAACGTTGGCACTCTGGTGGGGGTCTGCGAACAAGGCGGATTCATTAAAGACGGCAAGATCCCACGCGTCGGCCGGGTGTTGGTGGCGGATGCCGTGGGAACTGTCGTAGGCTCGCTGACCGGAACTTCGACGGTGACAAGCTACATCGAGAGCGCAGCAGGAGTTGCCGCCGGCGCCCGCACCGGTCTGAGCAATGTCGCTGTCGCCGCACTTTTCTTGCTTGCAGCATTCTGCTCGCCACTGGCCACTGCGATTCCAGCTTATGCGACGGCTCCGGCTCTGGTCCTGGTCGGGGTACTGATGACTCAGTCCATTGCGCAAATCAACTGGCAGGAATTCAGCGAAGCCGTTCCAGCTTTTATCACTATGCTGGCGACACCTCTCACCTTCAGCATCGCGACCGGCCTCAGTCTCGGCTTAATCTCTTACACCGTGGTCAAGGTTGCGGCGGGCAAGATTCGCGAAATTAACGCGCTGGTGTGGATTCTCACGTTGTTATTCGTTCTGCGCTACGTCTATCTGGCCAATGCTTAGCGAAAATAGCTGGCAACATATTCGTCACGCCGGGAAACAAACTTGCATCTAACGCCCGTGATGTTCGCCTATACGAGACGTGCCTTAGCGAGAACCTATCACGATGTTTTCGAGAACCAGACCTTTCAGGCCGCGGCCTCGCTCTCCTATTACTCGATCTTATCCATATTCCCCGCTCTGATTCTTTTATCGGCCGTGCTGGCATATATTCCGTTGCCCAACTTTTTTCCGGATGTGCTGGCCGCGATTGGCAGGTTGGCGCCCCCCGGCACAATCTCGATGGTAATTGCGGTACTCAAAGGCGCAAATTCAGGCGCATGGCTTTCACTCGGTACGCTCGGCACCCTATGGGTGGTTTCTTCCGCCTTCGATGAACTCATTGAAGCTTTGGACGCAGCTTATGAAGTGGACGACCAGCGGCCGTTCTGGAAGACGCGACTGCTGGCCGTTGGCCTGGCTGCACTCACCGGTTTTTTTCTTATCTGTGGAATCGCGGCGATGATTGTCGGACCCCGGATTGGCGAGTGGCTTGCGGTTCGACTTTCTCTTTCGGGCGTTTTTATATTCCTCTGGCCCTTCATTCATTGGACTCTTGCCGTAATTTTTGCGGTGCTCGGTGTCGAAACGATTTATTTTCTCGCTCCCAATGTAAAGCAAAGCTTCCGCGTGACTTTGCCCGGTGCGGTTCTTTGTGTCACCTGCTGGATAGCCCTGTCGTCTTTGCTGGGGATTTATTTCCGCCATTTTGACAATTACAACCGAATTTATGGAACTCTCGGCGGAGTAATGGCCCTCATGACATGGCTCTATTGGGCTTATTTTATTTTGCTGGCTGGTGCTGAGCTCAACGCGGAGTTGACTAAGGAGTTCCATCCCTCCCGCTTGTCTGCCAAAGGCGCCTTTCGCGAAACGGGTAAAGCAGCCTAAATACGGCTTTAGGCAGTTTCTGCAAAGGTTCGTTCTGGCCGGCAATCGAGGGCGACATCAGAACTTGGTATGGTATTTGCCGTCTACCGAAACTCCACCGACTTCGTCTCGAGTAACACTCATCGACCAGCGTTTGTTGATCCGGTAATCGCCTTGAACGATCTCACTTCCCGGCAGCGACAAGTCGGTTGAGAACGTAAAAAGAAAATTCTTCGTAACGCGCTGCTGGATTGCAACCCGCGCAGAGGGATTTTGATTTCCTCCGAGGAGTGGATCGATCTGCAGGGCAGAAATGCCTGCGAGATGCTGGATTCCCCCCGTGACCTGACCGGCGACTTGCGAAGCGATTATCGAGTCTGTGCTTTGGCCGGCGGCGGCCGCTTCCTGAGTCGTCTGGCCATTGGCAATCAGATTGATGATATCGGCGGTGGCCAGGGGAGGATCGGATGTGTACGAGGTGGTCAACTTGTCAAAGGGGCCGCGCAGCGTAAGGGTAAGCTTGTACTGCTCAACGGTGGTCGTGACTGAGACATTCAACACCGGCTCGGTCTCGGCGGGATTGTCGAAATTGATAATGCCGCGTTGCAGTTCATATCGAACGTTGCGGTAAAAAAACTCTCCCGAAGTGAGGTCGGTGCGACCGATAATTACCGGGTTGGCCGCCGAGCCCACCACCTGCAGATTTACCTGGCCTTCCACGCTGATCTGCGAACTGGTTGCGCTGAGATCGCTTTTTGACTGAACGCCGACCGCGAGTCTGATGTTATCAGCCAAACCGGGCTGAGCTGGAATGTCGCTGCCGTTGAATTGATCGCTGAATTTCGAGAGATCGAAATCGGGAGTAAAGGAAAGCGTATCGATCAGCACGCGACCGTTCAAAGTCGCCGCGTCTTTTGTTCCACTTAAAACCAGGTTGCTATCCAGGACCGCTCGCACCCCGGTTGGATAGCGCAGGCGGACAGACTTGCTTTGCAGCGAAACGTTGAATTGCAGGTTTGGCTTGTAGGCGATGGAACCACCCACGGACACCTGTCCGCCTCCCATCTGACCCTCGAGGCTGGAAATCTGCAGACTGTTATTGCTGATGTCGAAGGTGCCATTCATTTTCTCCACGCCAAGAGGCGCGGTGGGCGTGGATATGGCGACGTTTTGCAGATGCACTTGTCCTTGAACCTGCGGTTCTTTTGCGGTCCCCGATGCATGAACGTCCAGCAAGAGGGTTCCGGAACTTTGGAGATCGGGATCCACGATGCGAAGGATCCGCACATCGACCGACCCTTGTGCCGTGAGGTTGGGAGCTGTGTTACCAGCGAGAGGGATGCGGCCCTGCAAACGCAAAGATGTGTCGGTTCCGCGGAATTCCGCTGGTTGTAACGCTATCACTGAATTCGCATAGTCCACGTGAATCGGGCTGGCAGCGCCGATTTCGAGCGATTGATAGCTGGCTTTCAGGATTGGCAGTGTGAGGTGAGCTTCGACTCGCGATTTGTCTTTCAGCGGCCCCTTCAATGTCGCGTGAAGTTCAGTCTCACCCTGAAAGCCTTCCGGCAAACTCGGCAAGTACATCGCAAGCAGGGGTTCGAGCGGCACGCTCGTCGTATCTATGACTGCCTCAGTGTAATAATCGCCACTCAGGTTGACGTCAACCTTGGAATGCACGGAAGCTTGCGCGACCTGAGAATCCAGAGTTACCTCTGCGCGCTTATTCGCGACTTGCAGTTGCGCTTTTATTTGAGAAATCGACTTATCCCGAAGATGCAACTGAGGGAGTTCCACCGCAGCCGTCAACTGAGGATTATCCAAGGTTCCTGCTCCGCTGGCAGTGATCGTGAGCGTCCCGGATATTCCAAGATTTTTGGCTTGCACAGTCTGCAGCTTCTGCAACGCCAGCGACGGAGCGCTGAGATGTACAACGTAGGCTTTGGTTTGCGGCGTGTAGGAGACGGTCCCGCTCGCCGAACCGGCGGGCAGATTGAGATTGACGGTAGACGTGAGAGAACTTCTATCGGCGTGGAAGTCGGCTTTAAGATGCTGGATCGGTTCATCGTAAGCGCGCGCATTGTCAATTGTCAGGGAGCCGCTTCCGATGGGCCTGAGTTGAGAGCCGTGAAGAGTAATGTCCGCCGACAAGTCGCCGGAAACCGGATAGTTGACATTTGCCAGGCGCTGCAAATCCACGACCGACATGCGCTGTATCGACAAATTAACAGAAATCGGATTCGCCGGAAGGTAGGACCAGTGCTGCAACCCAACCTTGCCGCTGATGGATGCCCTGCCTTGATGAGCGCTGATAAGCGATGCATTCTGCAGCGAGATGCCAGAGGAATCTGCTTCGACGGCAAATTTCGCGCTGCTCCACGCGCTGCCTTGCACCTGCAGATTCTGCGCACTGAACTGTCCTGAGAGTTGCGGGCTTTGCAGAGCTCCCCGCAGACTCGCATTTAGCGAACCCGCGCCAGCGATCTCCAGCGTTTGCGGAGGACCTCCGCGCACGGCTGACAACAACAAAGCAAGCTGATGGAGATCGGCGGTGGTGGCTTGAATCTGCAAGTTTGAGCGATTGCCGACTTCACCTTGCATGGCAATCGTGGTCGAAGGAATGTGCAGCGACGTTTCGCGAAGAGTTAAAATCTTTTTCGGGCCATCGTAAGTTGCGTGAAGCGATCCATCCAGCGGAATCTCTTTGGAGGTCGCGCCAGTAACAGACGCAGAAGGGGATTTGAGCGCTAAGTCTGCGCCGATGCGAACGTTGTTAAAGCTACCCCTCCACGAAGCGTCCACGGTACCGTTGAGGCTACTCAGCAGACGCACACGCTTCACTTCCGCCGTGCGAAGAACATGCTGCGCGTCCTGGAGCGAGATGCCTCGCAGCGACGCTTGCACTCGAGTTTCAGGCAACGCGCTATCAAGACTTTTTATATCGGCATCGGCGGAGATTCGCCCGCCTAGCGTTTCGAACTTCACGCCGCGCGCCTCCAGGG
>JBAVUV010000942.1:0-7079 GCA_049696955.1 Candidatus Sulfotelmatobacter sp.
CGGGTGCGTACGCAATCCCGAGGCGCGGAGCAAAGTTGCGCCCCTTCGACGTCGCAATCGTGCTCGGAATTCCCGGATCGCCGGGAACGACGAGCCCTCCCGGAGCGCCGGGATATAGCAGGGATTGCCTTCCCGGAACGATCGTCTGTACTTGATTGTATTTCTCCCAGAACGGCATGATGTAGTCCCAGCGCAGCCCTGCGTTGATCGTCAGATCGTTGCGCACGCGCCAACTGTCCTGTACGAACAGACCTTCATATCGGCCTCGCAAGTAGAAGGGTTGACCCGACGATTGCGTGAAATTGCTCGGCACGCCGATCAGGAAATCGGCAAAGGCGTTTCCTGTCTCGGTGCCGTCAATGTTGAACGTTCCGTTGAAGGTGGCATTGGGATGCTCGTTCACCTGATCCGTGTGAAACTGGCCTCCAAATTTCAGAGTGTGCGACCCGAGCACCTTCGAGACCGCATCGCTCAAATAGAGTGTGTTGTTCACCTGCGTTTCATTGGTGACTGGAACACCCATTACGAAAGACGGGAAGGTGATATTTTCCACGCCTGCAAACTGCGGCGCCTGCACCACGATGCCCGTTGGTGGCGGGGCGAAGCCCTGGGATGCCAGGCTGACCCCCAGGCCTCCTTTGGGTTGTCCGATCACATTCGCATAGCGAAGGAACCCGGCGTGGAACTCGTTGACCGTGCCGGAACCAAAGACCTTTGCGTCTCCCAGGCTGATGAGTTGCGCCAGGCCGTAAGTCAGTGCATCAAAACCCGGTATGCTGGCGCCGCCTTGCTGCCCCGGATACGGATTGTCCAGCCGATAATCGTCGAAAAAATAGTACGCGGAAAGCTGGCCCCAACCGCTATTCGCGTCCATTCGTCCCGATGTCTTATCGTCGCGCACCGTCTGCGGAAACGCCGACGTGGAGAATTGATTGACCCCGTCATTTGGCGCTGGAACGTACTGAAGCAAGGCCCGGGCGGGAGCCGACCACGCGCTTTGCGGAATGACTCCCAGTGGAAAAACGCCTGTGTAGGGCTCTCCAGCGATAACAAGGCATCCAAGTTCTTGCGTCAGCAGCGACGCCAGATAGGGCCCACTGACGCTGCCTGTGAGTGTGCTCGTCTGCGTCTCAGGATCGAGAAAGTCGCCGCCGCGCTGCGCTACCGTAGGTACCGAGATCAATCCAGTCTCCACGCCTTCATTGGTGCGAGTGCCCTGATAATCCGCAAAGAAGTAGATCTTCCGATGCTTCACCGGCCCTCCGAGCGTCCCGCCAAACTGATTCTGCCGGAAGGCTGGCCGATTGGGGTCGAAATATCCACGAGCGTCCAAGGCGGTGTTACGCAGGAATTCGAAGGTGCTCCCGTGGTAGGCGTCGCTGCCCGATTTCGTAACGACGGTTACTATGCCGCCGTTATAGTTACCGTACTCGGGATCGAAATTATTGGTGAGCACCCGGAATTCGTAGATCGAATCCAGATCCGGCACGATAGACGTCCCGCCGTTCATGTGCTCCTGCACATCAATGCCATCCACGAAGAACCCGTTCGATGATTCTCTCTGCCCGTCCACTGATAAATTTCCCGGATTCAAATCTCCCGACGGTGAGAGGCCTCCGGTTACTCCGGCCATGATCACCGAATTGGGCAGCATCGTTGTTACCGGGATGATTCCCGGCTGAATGGCAAGCAGATCGGTGTAGCTGCGCCCGTTCAATGGCAGTGCGGTCATCTGCGAACCCGTTACGAGCTCGCCTAGATAGGTGGACACCGTGTCCACTTGCGCTTCGGTGGCCGCAGCCGCGGCCTCCACGGATATGGATTCCGAACGCGGGCCGATTTGCAGGACCACGTCGAGCTTCAGCGCGGCATCGGTATCCACCGCTAGATTCGTTCTCTTCAGCGTCTTGAATCCGGCTGCCTGGATTGTGAGTTCGTAGCGGCCAACCGGAAGTGCAGGGAAAACGTAGAAGCCTCGACCGTCCGAGGTCGTTTTGAATTGCGAACGGAGCGCGATGTTGATCAATTGAACGGTTGCGCCAGGGACAACAGCGCCGCTCGGATCACGGAGCGTTCCAGAGAGGCTGCCATTGGCGGCGGCCCACAACGAGACAGCGCCGCAAATTACAAGCACGACGCCCGCACTAAGCGTCCCAGGCTCACGTCTTGTGCGGCTCGCTCGCATCCGGCCCTGGTTCACGACTGGCCCTCGATGGGCCGAACCCTCCGTATGACTCACGGCGCATCACGGTAACACGTTCCTACAAACCGTGCTACGATTTTGGTATAGGAGCTGCAGGGGGTGGGGTAGGACACAGAGTTGCGTCACACGCGTGGCAGGAACCAGGGGTGTGAATGCTGCGGCCTGCCGATTCATCAAGCGCATCAGCAGTTGCGCTATGATGCGGTATTGCGACCTCGGAGGTTCTGGATGGCTGACCTGGCGCGAACTGGCGTTTCCCTGGAGCACGATCTATTGGCAAAGTTCGATGAGGCGATCGAAAAGAAAGGCTACGGAAATCGCTCCGAGGCGATCCGTGACTTAATCCGCGATTACCTGGTTGCTGAGGAGATTGATAAGAATAAGGTCGTGGTTGGAACTCTCACCATCGTGTACGACCACCACCGGCCAAAGCTCATCGAGAAAATGGTAGAGGCGCAGCATCGGGCCGGCAGCAAAGTGTTGGCTGCGACGCACGTGCACCTGGACCATCACAACTGCCTGGAAGTCGTGATCATGAAGGGCCGCGGCGGGGAACTCAGAGACCTGGCCAACGGAATTCTGAGCCTCCGCGGCGTAAAGCACGGCAAATTCGTTCTCACCACAACTGCAAAAGACGTTCCCTGACGCAATCCGTGTTTGGCGACGGCTGACGCGATAACACCAGCCTTCCAGTATGTTCTCTCGTCTCTCAGCACGTATGCTTGCGTATGCCACGGACAAGCCTAAGCTGAGTGGAAATGTCCGAGAAGTCCAAGAAGGTTTCGCCGTTGAAGTCGCTCAGGATGCGCTAAAATTGCGCCGTCGCCCGCAGGAGCGGCCCCGGTGCTCGTGAGTTCGCGCAAAGGAGCAACGACATGTCTTTGGTAATTGAGAATCTCCCGGAAGCGATTCGGACTACGAAGCAACAGCTTCGGGCAGCGTTGCCCGAATACAAGGAGATCTTCCGCGAGGTAGAGGCCGAGATGCGGGGACGCGTGGAACAAATCGTCGCGGAGCGTGAATCCGGACGCGAAGTGATTCCCGTTGTCGCATATCAGGATATTGCATCGGGGAAAGTCCCTGCAGAACTGATCGGGAAGGTCCGGGCGCGGGGAGCGTGTGTTGTGCGCGGCACTTTCAGCAAGGCAGTAGCGATCGGCTGGGATGATGAGATCGCGGCCTACGTCGAAAGGAACAACCTGGACGCGAAGCTCGCGAATGCCGCTGAGGACAAGTACTTTGGCACGCTGGCCTCAGCAAAGCCTCAAATCTATGGGATCTATTGGTCACGCCCCCAGGTCGAGGCACGGCAGTCCGAGTCGCTGACGAAGGTCCGTGTTTTTTTGAACGGTCTGTGGCAAGCGGAAAGCGAAGGAGTGCGTTATATCAACCCGAGTGAAACTCCAGCTTACGCGGATCGCATTCGCCGTCGGCCGCCCGCTTCCGCATCGCTCGGTCTTTCGCCGCACGTGGACGGCGGCTCCGTCGAGCGTTGGCTCGACGAGAATTTCCGCAAGGTATATCGACAGGTGTTCGCAGGCGACTGGCGGAACTACAACGCCTTCGACACAGCCTTTCGCCCACAGGTGCGCGAAGTGGATTCGCCTGCGGTGTGCTCGATGTTTCGAACCTTCCAGGGGTGGACAGCTCTCACGCGCCAAGGCCCGGGAGACGGAACCCTCCAATTGATTCCTATTGCCGAATCGATGGTCTATGTTCTGCTGCGGGCCATTCAGGATGATGTGCCAGAAGATAATCTTTGCGGCGCGGAACCGGGAAGAGCTCTTTCGGTCAACGTTCAGTATCACAGTCCTTTGCTGAAAGCGCTCTCGTCAATCCCGCTGATGGAGCCCGGGGACACGGTCTTCTGGCATTGCGATGTGGTTCACGCTGTCGAAAACGAACACCGGGGAACCGGCTACAGCAACGTGATGTATATCCCCTCGGCCCCAGGCTGCGCAAAGAATAGTGCTTATCTCGAAAAACAGGCGCGCTCCTTCCTCACGGGAAAGACGCCGCCGGACTTTCCTGCTGATAATTTCGAAGTTGATTTCGTAGGGCGTGGCACGGTGGCGGATTTGGACGAACGGGGCCGTTCACAGCTCGGAATCACCGAGGCCGTCTACAAGAGCGCAATGGCCTGAATTTAGTGCACTTAGCCTTCCCGGCGTCCCGGATACCGGCTCAAGCCGCGCGCATTTTTTTCTGCATCTCCTCAAGCGTAATGCCTTTGGTCTCTGGATAGATGATGAACACCACGACGAATTGCAGCACCATCATGGCCGCGAAAAATACGAAGGGATAGCCTCCGGATCGGGCTGATATCAGGGGGAAGATGGCTGAGATCAGTGCGTTCGTCAGCCAGTGCGTGAAGCATCCAAGGCTTAATCCCTTAGCCCGGACGCTGTTGGGGAATACCTCACTGAGGTAAACCCAAATGACCGCACCTTGTGAGAAGGCGAAGAAGGCGATGTAGCCGACCAGCAGCCAGACGAGCCAGGTCTCGTGGCTCCTCGCGAAAAATATTGCAGAAACGCCGGCGAGGCACGCCGCTGTGCCTACCGAGCCGATCAGCAGCAGGGTCTTGCGGCCCAGCTTGTCAATAACAGACATCGCAACCAAGGTGAACAGGAGATTCGTCGCTCCAATCGCTACTGCCTGCAGATTGCCGGAAACTTTGCTGAAGCCGGCGCGAGCAAAAATGTCGTTGAGGTAATAAAGAATGGCGTTGATTCCGGAAAGTTGGTTGAACAAACCAAGGCTTACGGCAAGGAAGATGGGGAGGCGATATTTTCTAGTAAACAATTTCTCCTCTGCTTGCTGCTGCTCGACGTGAATCGAAGCCACGATCGCCTGCAAGTCGTGCTCGTAGTCTTCATCGCCAGTCCGCTGCAGGACGGCCCGGGCTTCGTCCACTCGTCCCTTCTTCACCAGCCAACGCGGGCTTCGCGGAATCGTGAACAGCATGATAAGAAACAAGGCAGCAGGAAGGGCGGTCACGCCAAGCATCCAGCGCCACTCTTCCGAGCCCAAGTGCGCGAGTCCGATTAGATAATTCGAAAAATAAGCCACCAGGATGCCGAAGACCAAATTGATTTGAAACAGCCCCACCAGACGGCCGCGAAGTTTTGCAGGGGAGACCTCAGCGATGTACATCGGACCGAGCACGGAGGAACCGCCTATTCCTAATCCGCCGATTATCCGAAAGGCGATCAACGAATTCAAATTCCACGCTACAGAGCAACCCAACCCAGAAATCAGGTACAAAACCGCCATCAAGCGCAGGCTGTCGCGTCGGCCCAGGCGCTCTCCCGGGATGCTGGCCAGCATAGCCCCGATAACGGTTCCCCATATGGCGCTGGCGACGGTAATGCCCAGCAGCTTAGGCGACAGATCGTACGTCAGACGAAGCGCTCCGGTAGTGCCGGAGATTACCGCGGTATCAAAGCCAAAAAGAAGACCGCCCAATGCGGCCACGATCGTACTTTTCAGCAGGTAGCCATTGATTTTCATGCCGGTTCCGTTCGCAATGTCCTGTGTTTGTACGCCGCCGCTTCTTCGAGCGTCCACTCGGGGAGCGCACTCGAGATCCCTCGGCGCGACTCAGCCCGACTCACTTGCACGGAACAGGAACGCCTTGTCGGCCCTCGCAGGGCGCACAGCTCCGCTAACATTCGGCGCTTGGCACCGGCATTGTTGAGCTTGAGTTCAAACGCGCATTATAGTCGGAACCGTCATCGCGAGACGAGTATTTGGGTCGCAGTCGCCGGATTCGCGACCGCTCCAGTTTACCCAGAGTGGGCTTTCACAATGATTCCCCTCTGGCGAACGCGCAGACAACAATCGTGATCCGCGATGTCGGACCCCTGATGCCCATTTTCGTCTTCGGTGACGTTCTTTTCGACTGGCGGCACTTCTACAAAGTTGCACAGATTGTCGGTGCGGGCTATCAATGCTTGGTGAAAGTGCTCGATCGCTTGCGATGCGTGGTTTCAGACGCAACATCCCGCTCGTTGCTAACTCTTGAGTCCGTTAGGCACGAGCGGAAGTGCGCGCAGGCGTCTGCCGGTGCCGGCAAAAATGGCATTTCCGACCGCGGGCGCGAGGGCCAGAAGCGGAGTCTCCCCGGCTCCCGCCGAAGGAATGTCCTTGCGATCTATGAGTACCGCTTGGATTTCGGGTACATCCCGGAAGCGCGGTAGCCGATAGCTAGCGAAGTGCGGATTCGTAATGCGGCCATTCCCGAATTGTATTTGTTCGAAAAGCGCGCCCCCCAAACCTTGAATGACTGCGCCTACAACCTGATTTCGCAGACCGTCGGGATTTACGATCGCTCCACATTCGTAAACGTTGACGACTCTCGTCACGCGTACATCGCCGGAATCGGCATCGGCGAGGACTTCGGCAAACGAAGCAACATATCCGCCCTTTTCAAAACCCGCCGCCAGTCCACGCCCCCGCCCCGGTTGAGTATTATTGCCGGGCCAACCAAACGACTCCGCGCCCCTCTCGAGGACAGCGCGCAACCGCGAGTCCGAGAGATTGTTCAGGCGAAAGTCGAGCGGGTCCATTTTTGCAATGCTCGCCAGTTCGTCCATATGAGTTTCTCGCGCAAAAATATTGGCCGTCGCGGCAAGCCCCCGATACGAGCCCTGTCGTAAAGGCGAATGGACGAGGTGAAATTCAGTGCGACAATTTGCAACCGCATACGGAGTTTCGATCGCGGATATTCCAGAATTGTAATTATGAAAATCCCAGGCGAGCAGCTTTCCGTCGTTCGTGATGCCGCTCTTGATTTCAATCAGCGCCGCAGGACGGAAATAGGCCCAAGTAAATTCCTCCTCGCGAGTCCACAGCAGCTTCACGGGCTTTCCTG
>JBAVUV010000943.1:0-1792 GCA_049696955.1 Candidatus Sulfotelmatobacter sp.
GGGCAGGGTTTTACCGGTACTTACGCGCCCAAGACCCCTGGGATGAAGAGATGGGCGTGCGATCCGAGATTCAGAGGATTGCTCTGGAGCACCAGGGGCGTTATGGCTACCGGCGCGTGACAGCGGAGTTGCGGCGTCGCGGAATGCTGGCTAACCACAAAAGAGTAGCGCGGCTCATGCGCGAGGACAGTCTCATTACCACAAAGCTGCAATCGTCCGGCGTTTCAACGGAGGAACAAGGGCACAGCGAGATCTATATCAATCTTGCGAATCGAATGAAGCTTACTGGAACGAATCAGCTATGGGTAGCAGATATCACCTTCGTTCGGTTGAAGCGGGAGTTCGTTTACCTGGCGGTCGTCTTAGACAGGTTCTCCCGAAAAGTAGTGGGCTGGAACCTGGACAGGACGCTAACGGCACGGTTACCGCTTGTGGCGCTCGAGAAGGCTCTTGAGGAGCGGAGGCCGAAACCCGGCCTGGTGCATCACTCAGATCGCGGCGCGCAATACGCGCACGCCGGATATCTGCGGATGCTGCAAATGTACGGCCTAGTCCCAAGCGTCAGCCGACCGGGCAGCCCTCGCGACAATGCTAACTGCGAAAGCTTCTTTAGGACGCTCAAGCGGGAAGAGGTTGACGCGAAGGAATATAGGGACCTTGAGGACGTCCGGCTAAACATCGCAGCGTTCATCGAGTGCTATTACAATCGAATAAGACTGCATTCGGCACTCGGTTATCGGCCTCCGGCAGAATTCGAAAGGGTGACCGTTTCTTCCAGCGCCGCGAGCGTTTCGAGCGCCTCGAAACTAGATCTGGTCAGGCGGGCACCAGAATGTTCGCTCGAATAGTAATGTATGCCCGACTGTCACGTAACAGATTGTCTCAACGAGGGGTTCACCGGGCCGATCCAGCGCTGCACTCGATCGCCAAATCAGAGTGTAACAATGTCCGTCATTCGGCAACGAGCTAGGGAAGTCCCGAGAGGATGGCCTTGCACTGCAGTGAGGGGCCCGCTCACGCGTGACCCTCTGCCAACGAAGCAGGAGGTCGCAAATCGGAATGCCGGAGACTAGTTCTTTGCGGTGCCTAAGTAAGACGCGACTGATTGTCCATAAATATGAGCAATGTTTTCCGTCCCGATCTTGCGCCTGAGATCACTCGGAAGCTGATTGAAAAGCAGCACCAGTTCCTGCCAGCGCTGCTCCGGATCTTTGGGTTCCGGATAGTGCTGGTCGCTGCCCATGATGAATCGGTCCGGAAAATCGGTGAACAGGCTGAGCCATTCCGGTTTGATCTTGCCGTTCGCGAGTGGGTAATTCATTCCATGGACCAGGGGATCAGTCTTGATTTCCATGTACAGGTTCGAGTGGGCCTGAAGCAGACGGCGGCAAAGATCGGGTGTTCGGTAGCCTGTTCCGTCGGCTCCCGCATGAGCCCAAATTATCTTGGCGCGCGGATTGTGCGCCAGCAGCCGTTCGAACGCCGCGATATTCGCATGAAGCATCGGCGCATTGGGCGGCGATTTCAGTCCGGCTGGCAGCGGCATATCCCGCGGGACAGCTTCCATGTGGAGATCGATCGGCACGCCGTGCTCGGCGGCGATATCCGCAAGCAACAGATATAGTGGATGGTCCGGCGGAGCGTACTGATACGGTGTCACCCCGTCAAAGTGCTCAGCGGCCATTTCGCCGAATCCGATAATGCCCTCGCGAAGCAGCTCTTCCGCTCGCTCCTTGAACCGTTTTTGTACGGCGGAACCCGCATCTCCGGTCGCGACCGATTGGATAATCAT
>JBAVUV010000944.1:0-1769 GCA_049696955.1 Candidatus Sulfotelmatobacter sp.
GGCTAATCCTCATTACATGTCTCATCTCGATGACGAGTTCGCGGCCACGAAGGTCTGCGCTCGCATGTTGACACGCATTCCTCAGTTCGTCGGCCCAGGGCGCAATGAGCGTTCCTTCCACAATCAGCCGCCGCTGCCTAGGGCTGTCGATAACGGAGATCTTCAGCATCGCGTTCCCGCAGCTGATGGAAGCAAGATGCACACCAAACTTGCGAAGCGTTAAGCTGCTGAATTTTCAGGAGGGCAACAGCAGGACCCGAAATATCGAGGTTGAAGAAGTGGAAAGTGTCGAAAATGTCGATGCTAGGGAAGGAGCAAGGATCTAGGTTGGAGAGCCGGCCGGAGATCAAGCATACTGCTTGGCGTAGATGCCAAATTTCTTCATGCGAGAAAGGAAAGTAGTACGATTCATCCCCAGGCTTGCGGCCGCACCGTCCGTACCACCGACGCGCCCCTTGCAGGCAGTGAGCGCCCGGATGATCTCATCGTGCTGCTTTCTTTCGTATTCATCCACCACACTGGTTTTGCCGTTTCGCGAAGCTGTTGGGTCTTCAGCGGATGGAACGATTTCCTGCTGGTTGGCCCGCGGGAACTCCACCGTGTTCGATCTTCGGAGTTCTCCGAGCGGCGCGTCCAGCGATTTGCCGTGCGTCAGGATCACCGCCCGCTCGATGAAATTCTCCAGCTCACGAATATTGCCCGGCAATTCCCACGCTGTGAGCCCCTTCATGACGGCCGGTGAAACAACGTCAATCTTTTTCTGCATCTGCTTGGCAAACTTCTGCACAAAATAACTCACCAACTGCGGGATGTCTTCTTTGCGTTCGCGCAGAGGCGGTATCCGGATGGGAAAGACGTGCAGGCGGTAGTACAAATCGCTGCGAAACTCCCGCGCCGCAATCATCTCTTCGAGATCACGATTGGTGGCCGCCACCAGGCGAAGATTCACTCTCCGGGTGTGCGTGCTCCCCAGCCGTTCAAATTCGCGCTCTTGTAAAGCCCGCAACAACTTCGGCTGAATCTCAATCGGAATGTCCCCTACCTCGTCCATGAATAGAGTGCCTTGATCCGCCAGTTCCATGCGCCCAATTTTTTGAGTAATCGCACCGGTGAAAGCTCCCTTTTCATTTCCAAACAGCTCGCTCTCCAGCAGACCGGTGGGGATGGCGGCACAATTCAGCCGGACAAACGTGCGATCTTTCCGCCGGCTGCGGTCGTGAATGGCGCGAGCGATCAACTCCTTGCCGGTTCCGGTCTCCCCCAGCAACAAGACCGTGGAATCGCTGGTGGCAACCGTCTCCACCAGTTCCAGAACATGTTTTAACGCCGGGCTGGTACCGATGATGTTCTCGAAATTCATCTCGCTGCGGATCTCTTCTTCCAGGTACAGCTTCTCCTGCGCAAGCTTGTCTCGTAATTTGCAAACTTCTTCGAACGTCAGGGCGTTTTGAATGGCGATCGCAATCTGCCCTGCAGCCTGGCTGAGGAATTCAATGTCCTCTGGCGTGAAAGTAGCCTCGCTCGTCCGTCCAATCATCAGGAACCCGAAGCCCCGACCGCGATTGACCAAGGGAATCAGGCATCTGCACTTCAAGCCTTCGGCCGCGATCTGCACTGGGAGTACCTCAGGGTGGAAGCTGTCAACGATTGTTGGCTTTAACGTCTCGAGAACTCGCTTGCCGGCGGTACTGATAGTGAGCAGTCCTTCTTCCCTTAGGATGCCCTTTCCCTTGGGAAAATCGACGGCAAATAACCTGGCCTCTTCCCCT
>JBAVUV010000945.1:0-5452 GCA_049696955.1 Candidatus Sulfotelmatobacter sp.
GGGTAGCCTGAGGCTGCCATTCCCTCGCCGTCAGCACAGTTGCAGCCATCCAGCTCACAGCGCCAATCAGCGGAACGTCGTAGAAACTGCCTGTGGTGTAGACTCCGCTGCTCACGGCGAGGTTCACCGCTTGCGAAGCCACTGCGTAGAGCGTGCTTGCCGCCATCAGGTTGAGATACACTTTCTTCCACCCGGCGCTGGCGCGGCGGGCAACAATCCCCAGCACCAATACGAGCACGCCGTTCTCCACCAGATAAAGATCCCCGAAGTTGCGGTCGTACTCTGCCACATTGACAGACAAATACTGCGACGGAAATACGGCGAACGCGTATAAAAACACCCACCAGACCAACAGCAAAAGGAAGTCTAAAGTGCCAACGCGAAATTTTTGTCCCTCTTCCGCGCGATGCGGACGCAAGCCGACGGCCGCGATCATCGGGATCAGGTGAAGAAACAGAAACATATCCAGGGACCAGGGATCGGGGACGGCGGTGTGACGCAAAACCTCGCAGTACGCCCATCCTGCCTGATTAACGGCCCAGAGCAAGCAACCGGACCCAAGCAGAAGCCAGAAGCGGCTAGTGACGCCCGGCGCCGACCGGGCATTCATCAGCGCGGCCACGGCAATCGTCAGGGCAATGAAAAGATATGCAAAATCAACGATCGCAGTGAGTACCGGGCCAGGCCGCAGGGTTAGCGACAATACGGCGAATGCAAGCGTAACTCCGCCTGCCAGCGCGAACCAGCGATGCCGTGCGAACAGACTCATCCGCCTTCATTCTATGGATAAAACGGGGGATTCCCAGATCGCTTTTGGCGTCAGGCAGGTTACTTTCGTCACCCTCCCCCCATCTGCTTCGCACGCAGAGCTTTCTGGTCACGGCAGCGCGTAGGCGTCCGCGGCGACTCCCCTGCTAGAATCAGTTTGAAGGTCTGGGCCGCAGTCCCGAGCGCTATACTTGACCTGCCCAAGCTCAGAAATCTCTGGTGTCTTATGGCCTTTCCTGTCACCCGTCTTCGGCGGCTTCGTCGCACGGAGCAGCTTCGCAATCTGGTGCGAGAGACCCGGCTTACTCCCGACTCGTTTGTCTATCCCATGTTCGTTTGCCCGGGCGAAGGGGTGCGGAAGGAAGTTCGATCGATGCCGGGCGTCTTCAATCTATCCGTGGATGAAGCGGTGAAAGAAGCCGAGGAAGTTCACTCCCTCGGAATTCCATCCGTGATTCTCTTCGGGCTGCCTGACAGGAAGGATGAAGTCGCCACTGGCGCTTGGGCGGACGACGGTATTGTGCAACAGGCTGCCCGCGCCATGAAACGCGAAGTTCCAGATTTAATTCTGATGGGAGATGTTTGCCTTTGCGAGTACATGTCTCATGGACATTGCGGGATCGTAAAGCCGGGGACCTCGCCAAAATCTTTAGGAGCTGCCGCAAGAGACGCTCTGCATGCCAGGCGCGGGGAAATGGCCGTCAGGAGCCACAAAGGAAAAGAAGAGGTCATCGAGGAGCTGGCATCACTCGTGGCCAGTGCGGTCTCCAATTTTGAAATCGATAACGATGCTTCCCTCGAGCTGCTGGCGCGGACTTCGGTTTCTTTAGCGCGTGCCGGCATCGACATCATCGCTCCTTCGGACATGATGGATGGCCGCGTCGCCGCCATTCGCCGCGCGCTCGATGAATCCAGCTTCAGCAACACTCCGATTCTTTCTTATGCCGCGAAATTTGCCTCCGGGTTTTACGGGCCGTTTCGCGAAGCTGCCGATTCGGCTCCTCAATTCGGCGATCGCCGTTCTTATCAGATGGACGGAGCCAATCTGCGCGAGGCGATGCGCGAGATCGAACTGGACGTCGAGGAAGGCGCGGACATGATCATGGTGAAGCCGGCCATGCCTTATCTCGACGTCATCGCCGCGGCCCGGGAGCGCTTCGATCTGCCACTCGCCGCTTATCAGGTTTCCGGTGAGTACGCGATGATTGAAGCGGCGGCGCGCAATGGCTGGATCGAGCGCGACCGCGTGATGATGGAGTCTCTGCTCAGTATTCGGCGCGCCGGAGCCAGCATCATTCTTACTTACTATGCGAAGGACGCCGCGCGATTACTGGCGTGAGTGTCCTGGCGCTTTTCGCGCGGCAAGCTGCTCAGGTCATTCCCCTAGCCGGCCTACAGTCTCCAGCCTAGTTTGCCTGCTCTGACCCGAGCCGGCGAGTAACCATTCTGAAGCAAACACCGTAGCTCCTGCCTCGCTGAAAGCCCTTAAATTCCTCAGGTGTTTAGCAACTTTTGCCGCCTCGCTTGTCATCTATTAGCGGCCCGGTAGTTGGCAAGGTCTTGACTCAAGAATTCAATCACAGATTATGAGCGTCACCACGTCTAAGGTTTTTGCAGGTTGTGTTGCATTCGCTGTTGCCTTCGTGTTAACCAGTTGTGGTGGAACGAGTAATTCATCCACATCGACTCCACCGCCTCCCGCGTCGAATGTCACTGTTTCACTGAATCAATCTTCCATGAACGTTGCGGTGGGCGGGACTGCACAATTCACTGCGACCGTGCAGAATACTACGAACACCGCGGTAAGCTGGTCCGTGGATGGTGTAGCGGGTGGAAGCCCGACGGTGGGAACGATCAGCACGTCGGGCCTGTACACGGCGCCAGCGCAGGCTGGAAGCCATAAGGTGACGGCTACCAGCGTGGCGGAAACAAGCGCGAGCGCGAGCGCCGCTGTCACAGTGGGTGCGCTCGGAGCCATCTCTCCGGCGACGGCATTTCTTCCGCCGAGCGGTATGCAGCAATTCTCTTCTTCGATCCAGGGGTTTTCGAATACTTCCATCACTTGGGCAGTCAATCAAGTGACGGGCGGAAATGCCAGTGTTGGCACGATCACTGCGGCGGGCCTCTACACCGCTCCGTCGCAACCCGGAACGTATACCGTAACCGCTACCAGCGCTGCCGACTCTTCGGTGACGGCGAGCGCTTCGGTGACAGTCGGCACTATTGCGCTCTCACCAACTTCGGCCGCGCTAACAAGTTCTCAATCGCAGCAGTTCACGCCGACCGCTTCGGCCGGCGTGACAACATTCACTTGGTCCGTGGATGGCACGGTTGGAGGCAGCGCAACGGTCGGCACCGTTTCTACGAGTGGTCTTTACACGGCGCCAGTGCAGACGGGCAGCCATACGGTGACTGCCACGGATGGATCGATTACCGGAAGCGCAGCCGTGAGTGTGGTCGACTTTACGATCGCGCCGGCTTCTTCCACCATCGCTCCCTCGGCAACGAAGCAATTCACGGCAACGATTGAAGGGTTGTCGAATCAGAGCGTGACTTGGGCGGTAGATGGAACCGCCGGCGGGAGCGCGGCTACCGGCACAATCAGCGCCGGAGGGCTGTACACGGCCCCAGCCGCCATCGGGGCGCACACCATTTCGGCAACCAGCGTGGCGGATACCGCACTCACGGCTTCCGCTTCGCTGACGGTTGTCAACATCAGCCAGGCGGCAGTTCTTACTTATCACAATGACGACGCGCGCGATGGCGCATATCTGGAAGAAGTGAGCCTGACACCTTCGAACGTGAACTCGTTGACGTTCGGCAAGCTGCTGGCTTATCCAGTGGATGGTCAGATCTATGCGCAGCCCTTGTATATGCCGGCGCTCAACATCGCGGGCGGCACCAATGACGTAGTTTTTGCGGTGACGCAGAATAACAGCGTCTATGCCTTCAATGCGGATGCAACTTCGTCGGCAACCGCGCAGACTTTCTGGCATGCCGGCCCGCTGGGTCCATCAGTCCACAAGGGCGATACAGCGGGTGTGAATCCTAATGTGGGCATTCTTTCGACACCGGTGATCGATGCCAGCACCAATACTATGTATTTGGTCGCCGAGATCGCGGGTAAGAGTATTCCGTTTTGGCTTTATGCGCTCGACGTGACGACGGGGCTGCCAAAATTCGGCAGCCCCGTCGCAGTCACAGGAACCGTGCCTGGCACCGGTTTGGACAGCTCCGGGGGAAACCTCACGCTCGAACCCGCTTGCTATCAACGCATGGGCCTGGCGCTCAATCCAGTCACGAACTGGATTTACATTGCATTCGGCGGCTGCAATCACGGCTGGGTGCTGGCGTACAACAAGTCGACGCTGGCTTTCGAAGAAATCTTTAACGATACCCCGGATGGCGGAGGCGGCGGACTATGGTCCAGCGGCGGCGCTCCTGCCATCGACGATGCTACAGGCGACGCTTATATCATGAGCGGAGTCGATGCCATCGACGACACTCTGTTAGCCACCGGATACAATGATTCGTTCCTTCAGCTTAGCCCCACCGATTTGCATTTGTTGAATAGTTTCACGCCGGATAATTATGCGGCTCTGGCCCAGAATGACGCCGACCTGGGCAGCGGAGCTGACATACTGCCACTCAGCGCGCCAGGTTCAACCCTGGCTTTGGGTGGGGGAAAAGATGGCAACGTGTTCGTGCTCAACTTGAGCAACGGTGCCAGCAGCCTGATTCAGGAAGTGCAGGTTTGCACCGACGGGTACAACAACATTTTCTCAACGCCAGCTTATTGGAATGGATCGATCTACTACCACTGTAACGATAACGTGTTGCGCGCCTATAGTTGGAATGCGAGCAACCCAACCGCCCCGCTATCGGGACCGACCTCCAGCGCATCGGCCGTATTCAATATGCACGGCGCTACGCCGTCGGTTTCTGCCAACGGGGCGGTAAATGGCATTGTGTGGGATGTTGACAATTCCGCGTATAACACGCAGGGAACCTGCCCTCCATGTTCGCCCGCCGTTTTGCACGCCTACGATGCCACGAACGTTGCCAATGAACTTTACAACAGTTCGGAGGCGGCCGGAGACGCGGCGGGGTACGCGATGAAGTTCAGCGTGCCGACGATTGCGCAGGGCAGAGTTTTCGTTCCTACATCGAACGAACTGGATGTTTACGGGCTGCGGCCATAGCAAGGAATCTGAAACGATGAGACAGAAAAACGGAGCCTTCAAATCGAAGACTCCGTTTTAATTTGTTTCAGCTAGCTGGCACGCAGCATCGGCTTATCCGTCTTGGAAAAGTCGGCGCTGGCTTCGCCTGTGGAAGCAACATCCTGGGCGCCGGTGTGCTGAAGGATTTCTTTCGCGCGCTTTGTCCATTCTGAATTGTCGGAATGCACGGAGAGCAGAATGCCGCCGTCTTTTACGCGGCCTTCGTAGCGCTTGGCTTCGTACTCCGGGATGCCCATACCGACTAAGGCTCCGGCGATTCCACCAATTGCGCCGCCTACTCCCACTCCAGCCAAAGCGGCCATGATTGGGCCGGCAGCAATGAAGGGCCCGAGGCCCGGAATCGCCAGCGCGCCAATACCCACCAGCCAGCCCAGGCCGCCGCCGATTACAGCTCCGGTAGTGCCACCAGTGGCCGCGCCCTCGGGCGCCTTGGTTTCCTT
>JBAVUV010000946.1:0-2755 GCA_049696955.1 Candidatus Sulfotelmatobacter sp.
CTTTGATACAGTGCCTCCGCAAGTTCAAGATCTCGTGCGCAAGGCTGAGGCAGGTTCGCGCTCGACGGATTGCGCAAAAGTTATGATGCGAAGGCCCCTTGTAACAACCTCAAACAAAAGAAGCACATCCAAGCTCCGTGTCTGAATCGCCTAAGATCCACCGCAGCGCGGAAGAGTTGCCGGTCACATCGTCGATACCAATGCAGGTCCCCGAGGAACAGGCCTCACTGTTTCGCGAGGTCCTGATGGCCCTTGAGGAGAAAAAGTTTCCCTATGCGGTCTCGGGGGCTTTTGCTCTGCGGGCGCACACCGGAATTTGCCGGTTCACCAAGGATCTTGATCTTTTCATGACGGCGAAAACATCGGCCGAGGTTTTCCCCTACTTGCGCGGGCGCGGCTTCGATTGCGAAGTTCGCGATCCAGTGTGGCTGGCCAAGGCCCGCAAGGGAGAATTCTTCGTAGATCTCATTACCGGCATGAGTAATGGCGTCATTGTGGTTGAAGATTCGTGGATCGAACGGGCCACACCAGTTGTCGTGCATGGAGTCAAGACTCGCGTGCTGGCGCCGGAAGAACTGGTCGCCTCGAAGATTTTCGTCGCCAAGCGGGAGCGCTTCGATGGCGCGGACATTGCCCATGTCATTTTCGGAACCTACGGCTCTTTCGATTGGGATCGCGAACTGGAGCTCGTCGGAGACCACTGGGAAATGCTGCTGTGGTCGCTGCTTCTATTTCGTTACGTCTATCCCGCGCAGACGCATTACGTTCCCGACGCCATATGGCGCAAATTGCTTCGCCGCCTTGAGACTCAGATCTCCAGACCGCAGCCCGATGCTAAGTTTCGCGGAAGTTTGGTCGATGAGAACATGTTCGCCATCGACCTCAACGAATGGGAGCTGGCCAACCTGCTGGAGGAAGCCCGCGAGAAGCGGCTCGCCAAAATCCGTGGAACCGACGAGTGCAGTGCGGCTTCGGACGGAGCAGGCCTTATGAATCGAACGGCATGAGAATCGCGGCGACAGCTGATTTGCACTTCACGCCTCAGGTTTACACCAAACTGAAGGATCAGTTTGAGCGGGTGCGGAATGATGCCGATGTGCTGGTTCTGGCTGGCGATCTGACAAATTTTGGCCAGCCCGACGAAATGGAGCCACTGCTGAATGTGCTGGTTCGGTTGCGTCTGCCGACGATTGTCGTGCTGGGAAATCACGACTATGAAAGCGGCAAAGAGGCCGAACTGGCCCAGTTGATTACCTCCTCGGGAATCAAGCTCCTCGATGGAAGTGCCTACGAGCGCGATGGAGTGGGCTTCGCTGGCACGAAAGGCTTTGTCGGTGGATTTGGGCGCGGAATGCTGACAGCGTTTGGCGAACGCGAGATCAAAGACTTTGTTCGAGTGTCGGTGGATGAGGCGCTTAAGCTGGAACGCGCGATGTCGCAATTGCGTACTCAAAAGCGGGTCGTGGTGCTGCATTACGCACCTATTGCGGAGACGGTGCAAGGCGAAGCTCCCGAGATATTTCCATTCATGGGCAACTCGCGGCTGGCTGAGGTCGTCGATCGTCACGGAGCGGATCTGGTTGTGCATGGCCACGCGCATCATGGAAAGCTCGACGGCAAAACCACAGGCGGAGTTCCAGTCCACAACGTTGCGATCTCGCTGCTGCAGGCGCAGGAGCCATCGTCGGTGTACCGCATTTTTGATTTGTAAACGCTGTTCAACCACAAAGGACACAAAGGTCCACAAAGGACGTCCCCTAGTGCTTAGTGATACTTCGTGCCCTTAGTGGTTCATCGGTTCCCGCTGGTGTTCGAGGCGATTCAAGACCGACCTTTCGTAACTGTTAACGAATTAGTAAAACTGTGTTATACTGTTTTCAACGCTACTGCCACGGTTTGCTCGTGACGCGGTGATCCTGTTGGATCAAGATTCATCTCCGCTTTTCCTGCCCGCCGTTTATTCAGCGTAATCCAAAATTAGAGTAAGAGCGGATGGGAACTCACTACAAGTGTATTTAGAGTTTGATCAAGCCCCTCCAGAAAGAAAATTACGAATGACAAGTTTTACGGAACTACCGCTTTCTTCTGCTTTACAGCAGAGGCTGGCGACAGCTCAATTTATTATCCCTACGCCAATTCAGGTGCAGGCCATACCCTGCGCGCTTGCGGGCAAAGATGTGCTCGCGACCGCGCAGACCGGTACCGGCAAGACGCTGGCTTTTCTGATCCCGGTGATCGAAATGTTGCAGCGCGAACCGGCACAAAAAGCCCGCGTGCTGGTGTTGCTACCCACGCGCGAGCTGGCGATTCAGGTCAACGAAGAGTACGAAAAATTGCGGGGAAGGGAACTCTCGAAAGCCGCGCTCGTAATCGGCGGCGTATCGGAGAAGGCTCAGATTCAGGCGGTACGGGGCGGATCAGCCCTCGTGATTGCAACGCCAGGCCGTTTGCAGGACTTCATTACCCGCCGGCTGATTGATCTGCGCGAGATCAAAATTCTCGTTCTCGATGAAGCCGATCGCATGCTCGATATGGGCTTCCTGCCCGCCATCCGCCGCATCCTCGCCATATTGCCGCAACGCCGGCAGACTTTATGTTTTTCCGCCACGATGGAGCAATCCGTCGCCGGCCTGGTAAATGATGCCATGCGTGATCCGGTACGGGTTGCCGTCGGATCCGTGCTAAAGCCAGTGGAGAGTGTTCGACTGCAAGCGTACGAGGTACGTCCGGCCGAAAAACCTGACGTTCTGAGGCA
>JBAVUV010000947.1:0-3013 GCA_049696955.1 Candidatus Sulfotelmatobacter sp.
AAGGAAAAGGGACTGGAATACCTGCACGAAGTAGCCAACAGCAGCGGAGAAAATAGCGTGGACGCGAAGGTCGTTCTTGCCCTATTCCTGCGCCGCGAGCGCCGCTACGACGAATCTCGCAACCTCATGCACGACCTCTCCGCGCGCTATCCCGCAAACTATCTATTCGCGCTGGAGGAAGCCAACCTGCTGCGTTCCGGGGGCCACGTGCCGGAGGCTGGCGCCGCATATCGCAAAGTCTGGCAAAACGGGCGGGAAGGGAAGTACGGCTCTTTGCATTACGAGATCGCTGCCTGGGGCCTGGGGGAGTTACTCCGCAGCCAGAAAGACTATCGCGGAGCCGCTGCCGCCTACGAACTCATGGGCCAAGTCCCCGCTGCCGATCCCGAAACCCAACAGAAGGCCGATCTCGCCGCTGGCGAAATGTACGACCAGCTCCAGCAGCGCGATCTGGCCATGAAAAAGTATCAGATCGTGCTCGCCGAAAATGCCAGTACCCCTCCCGCTGAAAAAGCTCGCGCACACATCAGAGAAGCCTATCGCGAGTAAAGCCCTTGTAGCGCCGGCATCCTGCCGGCTATCCCGGGCCCAGCCGTATGATTGTCGTCCCTACTATTTAGTCAGAACGCTAATGTTCTGCGGCTGCGTGACGATGTATGGCGATCCCGCAACCGGACTGTGGCTCGTCGGAGTAACCGTAAACACGAACAATTTTCCACCCGACTGGCTGATGGCATAGAGATGGTTGTCATTGTCCCAGGAGAGCTGATCCACCTCCACGCTATTGAGGAGTCCAGTGAACTTCGTGACCGGATTCGCGCCGTTGAAATGGAACACCTGCACTCCCGCTGTTCCCCCCACCGCCAAAAGCTTCCCCGACGGAGACAGCGAAATACTCGTTACACCTCCGACCGAAACTTTAGGCATGTTCGAATAAGTGCTGTTCGTCGTCAGGTTCCCGGAGCTGTCTGCCGTGTAGATCGCAAGCTGGTAAGCTCCGGACGGTTCGAAAGAAGCATTGCTCATCGGCTGCACGGGAACCACCACATGATCGGCCGAATCAGTCGCCGATAAGTAAGGACAGTAAAAATTTCCATTCTGTGCCTCGGGCATCGCCGAGTCGATATCTAACGAAGTCAGCGCGCCATCGCTGGTACGCGCGAATCCGAAGATCACCTGGTTCCAGTGATAGCAACTCGCCCCATACGCATACTTGTTGTTTCCAACAAAGCTCAGCGGCACTTCGAATTCCGGGGTCGTACGCGCAGTCGTTCCCAGGTAATTCAGATCGCCGCTAGAAGCGCCGACGCCGAAAAACTGGTAAGCATTGTTGGCGCAGTCGCTGTAAATGTCTTCGTCATACAAGGTCGCGCCACTCCGATCGAGAAATAAACTTACCGGGCCGCCGCAATCGGACTGATTAAACCCTTGCGCGTCTTTTGAGGCAACGCGATGAAGCGCGCCGTTGGACGCAACTGCGAATGAAAGGATATCAACCCCGTTCGTGGCAAAAAGATATTTTGCGTTTACCGCTAGAGACCCGCCGTAGGCAATCGCTGCGGTGAACGGCGATCCTGCCACGGCCGTCAGCTTCCCATTCGATGCCGCGCCGTAAGCGTAAATTCGCGGATTGCTCGCGTAAACGTTGCTGGAGACATACACATAAGCGACGGGGGCCGTGCTAACCACGGCTTCACTGCTGCCTTCAATTTCGGTGGGTGACTCTTGGCTGAATGCCGCCTCCGTGCACAGCATGGCGGCCAGGCAGACTACGAGTTGGACGTGGCGCGTCATATCTTTTCTCACTCCTGCAGTTCATTGAATGGGATCGAGCCGCATATGAGATGCCGGTTCCCGATGGGTGATCGCGCCTACCTAAATATTTCGTTGGTTCTACGGGTTTCCTCGGATGGGTAGGCTAGCAATCGGAACGGAGCTGCACCCGTAGCTCACGTTGATGCGATGACGGCAGCCGCGTCCGCAACTTTCCTGGCGCTTTCGTGTCTATACGCATATTGCAGAATTGGAGCGCGAGAGATGACCCCAGACGAACGCGAACGCATGGCCATTCTCTGTGAGCGAATCGCTACAGAGCAAGACCCGAATAAATTCGACGAGCTGATAAAGGATTTGAACGATCTTCTTGAACTCAAGCACCAGCGTATCCACCCAGAACACAAGACCAATCAGAGTTAAAATCCGGCAACGCAAGCTTGGGAAGCTACCGATGGCACCGGTAGTGGTGCAGTTTTGTCTATCACTGAACATTGTCATCCTGAGCACAGCCGTTTTTCAGGCGTAGCGAAGGATCTCGGGCTCAACCGGCCTAACGCGTAAGCCAAACTGCACTACTGCCCGGCACCGGTTGCGTTGACCCCTACTATTCACTCCTGCTACCGTCATATGTTTGCCCTTCTGCGCGCGATTATTCTGCGGGCGGTCAAACCTCTGGCTTTATCCGTCTCAGGTTGGAGATTCATTGCTCACGGAGATTCCTCATGTCTGCCATCAAATTCCGCGGCGTCGATTTCATTCAATTCGATTCACTCCTTACTGAAGAAGAACGCCTGGTCCGCGACACCACGCGCCAGTTCATCGAGGACAATCTCATCCCCATCATCGAAGAGTGCAACCGTGCCGGCCGCTTTCCCCGCGAACTGGTCAAGCCCATGGCCGATCTCGGCTTCTTCGGCGCATCGCTCAAAGGCTACGGCTGCGCCGGCATGGGCAACGTTGAATACGGCTTGATGACCCAGGAACTTGAGCGCGGAGATTCCGGCGTGCGCAGCTTTGTCAGCGTGCAATCCGGCCTTTGCATGTATCCGATCTATGAATTCGGTAGCGAAGAACAGAAACAGACTTGGCTGCCGCCCATGCAGAAGGGCGAAAAGCTCGGCTGCTTTGGCCTGACCGAACCCGGCTTCGGGTCGAATCCCGGCGGAATGCTCACCCGCGCCCGCAAAGTTGGCAATGAATACATTCTTAACGGCGAAAAAATGTGGATCACCTCCGG
>JBAVUV010000948.1:0-7420 GCA_049696955.1 Candidatus Sulfotelmatobacter sp.
AGCAATAAGGGAACAGGAATGTCTTTCTCCGAAATCCGCGAAGCCGCCGCTGAGGCTGTGCGTCCGCGCTGATATCGCTTTTGCGGTCGGCCGCCGCGGCGTCGAGATCAGTAGGGTAACGGTACACTGTCGGCGATGGCACGGGAACTGGTCGAGCGAAACGGGATCGGCGATACCGCCGATTCCGTTTGGACAGCGCTCACTGCAGAACATCAAAAGCTGTTTCCGACGAATTCTCACAGCGAGGAAGAAGCCTCAGCCATCGAAATGCCGGGCATTCTGCTGGAAACTCAGCCTGCCCCATCGAGTCTTATTGAAGGCGCCATGGAGACCACGTCTGTCGTCGTGTTCGGACAGCGACCGCAAGTGTTGTCTGGTAAGAGGCGGCGCGGGCGGCCGGCCGTCCCGGAACAGGCGTCACTATTCGGCTTCAGTTGAGCAGAACAGCCGTATGTTAGTTGCCCTCGCAACCCTCGTCACTGGTGAGCGAAGTCCTCTCTCCTGAATTGCTCCACCTTTCCGAGCAATTCGGCTAGTTTTCGCCATTGCGCGCATTTTTGCTCAGCCTTCCAGAACTTTGTTTCAAATCACCAAGGAGGAAAGAAGTATGTCAGAAACAAGTACGTTAATTGGCTACAACGGCCGAACCATTGGCCGCGAAGAACTAGCACTGGTGCCGACACCAGCGGCAACGGAAACGCACCGCCCGGTCCCGCATCACGAGATCGTGCAAGCTCTGGTCGAGACGCTCGGGTTTCGCCACATCGGCGTCGTCCATGATGAGTATGCGGTCTCACCAGACGGCATGAAAGCCTTTGGGGTTCTCGACCTCGCAACCGAGATGGCAGGGTGCCGTTTCTCCATAGGTTTGCGGAACTCCCACGACAAGAGCATGCGTTTGGCGATGACCTGCGGTTATCGCGTGTTTGTGTGCTCGAACATGGCATTTGCAGGAGACTTCACTCCGGTGCTCGCGAAACACTCGAAGTCGTTCTCATTAATCGATTGCATCTCGGTCGGAGTCGATCGGATGCAGCGGAACTTCGAGCCCATGCAGAAGCAGGTGGAGGCGTGGCAGAGAAGCGAATTGACGGACGTCACCGCCAAGGTGGTCATCTACGAGGCATTCGTCGAGGGCAGACTCGAAGCCCCAAAGTACCTGGCCCGCAGCGTGCACGACCTCTACTTCGAGCCGAAGTACGAGGAATTCCGGCCGCGAACGATCTGGAGTCTCTCCAACGCGTTCACGTCGGCATTCAAGGAACTGGATCCCATCCCGCAGTTCCGGGCGACGGCCAAGCTGGGCGAATTCCTGGAAGCCCGCTTCTCGCAATCGTTCTAGCCCGCGAGGGTAGTGTCCATCGCCCCTTTTCCAAGAGAAATAACTCACTTCTGCCTTACACGTCCATGCGGGCGACGCTCGTCCGCATGGGGCGAAGAGAGGAGTCATGGTCATGCTTCCATTGTTTCCACTTGGGCAAATTGTGGCTACACCCGGCGCGCTAGCTGCGCTGGAGAGAGCGCAGCAGGCGCCCACATGTTTCCTGGCCCGTCATGCAAGCGGGGACTGGGGCGAACTGGAGCCAGCCGATGCGGCAGAGAATGAGTACAGCATTGCTCATGGGTTTCGGTTGGGAAGCGAATGCGGAAGACGACCTCTCCGCTAGTTAAAGCACAAACCTGCGGCCGGCAATTTCCAACGGGAGTGTTGGCCTTCCGCCCCAAAACCACGACTCCTGCGAGTGTTCCGAAATAATGATCGAAGGAGCGGTCCTCCTGCATGAGCATAACGACGTGCTTAACGTCGTGAAGCGAACTCGTTGCGGGTAATTGCAGTGCCAACATACGCTGCACATTCGGAGGCATCAGGTTTGACGCCGCGGCTGGGATTGCAAGTCGGCCAGCGCCTCTCAGAAGCTGACGCCGTGTCAACTTCGCTGATCACACCGGGCAGTCAAAGGGAATTCTGGTCGTCATGGATTGATAATGGCCATCGACATCTGCCACATCGTGTCAATCTCGCTAGGATATGACACGTCGACATGAGGCGCAAAGTGTTGCTTTGGAGAGGGTTGAATGGAAGCGTGGTGATCGGGTTAATAGGGGATTGTCGATCAACGTTCTATGCA
The DNA here is from genome assembly GCA_049696955.1 of Candidatus Sulfotelmatobacter sp. Lineage (GTDB taxonomy): Bacteria > Acidobacteriota > Terriglobia > Terriglobales > Acidobacteriaceae > Sulfotelmatobacter. The sequence continues at coordinate 2,130 of JBAVUV010000948.1, forward strand.
GCATTTTCGACGCGGAATTAGGTAGTGCCTCATAGCAGCAGAGGCGATCAATTTTGGTGGCAATCCTTAATGCCTCTGTTCAGGGCATAAGCTTGTATCCAAGACCAGGTACCGTTACGATAAGCGAAGGGCTTTTGGGATTGTCTTCCAACTTTTGTCGCAGGCTGGCGACATGGACGTCCACCGTCCGAGTAAACGCTTCCGTGCTGTAGCACCAGACTTCTTTCAGCAGCACATCGCGGGAAAGCGTGGTGCCAGGGTGTTCCACGAGATAGCGAAACAGTTGAAACTCTCGCGCGGAAAGCGGAACCACCTTTCCGTTCCGCGTCACCGATGTTCCGCGCAGATCGACGCGAATAGATCGCAGCTGCTGGACTCCGGAATTTGCCGGGGCGTTGCTCCGCCGCAGCAGCGCTTCCATGCGAGCCAGAAGTTCCATCGCGTCGAACGGCTTAGTCACGAAATCGTCGGCGCCAATCTTTAGCCCGAGCACTTTATCGACAACTTGTCCTCGGGCCGTCAACATGAGAATCGGAATCACCACGCCCGCCATGCGGATATCGCGGCAAACATCAAAGCCATTCTTCTTCGGCAGCATGATGTCCAGGATTATGAGATCGAAGCTTGCTGCTGTCGCTTTCCGAAAGCCTTCTTCCCCGTCGACCGCAAATTCCGGGGTGTAGCCCTCGCTGGCAAGGCGGTCTCCGAGCGTCATCCGAATAACTTCTTCATCCTCAACGACAAGAATTTTTCCCGCCATGTGTCAGATCAAAATCAAGCCGCCCAGCACGCACTACGCCAAGTCTGGTTCTGGCTTCATACCCGCCTGGGGCAAGTGTATCGTGAAAGTGCTGCCCTTCCGCGGTTCGCTCTCCACCGTCAAGCTTCCTCCCATGGCTTCGACAATGCTCTTTGCTAATGGCAATCCCAGACCGGTGCCGTGAATCTGCGCGGCGGTTGCAATCGGAGTCCGATAGAAAGGCTCGAAAATGTGTTTTAGTTCGTGTTTTTCAATTCCGATTCCACGGTCCTGCACGGCGATAACAATCTCCTTCTTATGGTCACGCGACTCTTTCTCGGTGGCGCTGATTGCGACCCAGCGTTGTTCCCCGCCGTACTTCACAGCATTCACGACCAGGTTCTGCAAACATTGCGAGAACGCAGTAAAGTCCACCATGACGCAAGGCAACCCTGGGTGAACGTGGCGCTCAATGGTTACGGCGGAAGCGCGCACCAGGCTTGCGGTATTGGCGAGAGCGCATTCAATCAGCTTTTCGACCGAAACCGGTTGCAGATTATAACGGTGTCGGACTTTGTCGGCTGCGGAGAAAAGCAAAATCTGCTCCACCAGTTCCGTTAATTGGTGCGCTTGGTTCACGATGGCCGCCCCGTAACGCTGCACGCGCGCCTTATCGTCTACAATTCCATCCGCAATGTTCTGCGCCGCCGAGACAATTCCGGTTAACGGTGTTCTCAACTCGTGAGACACGCTGGCCACAAAATCCATTTGCAACTGCGCCAAGCGGCGCGATCTCCGACTGTTCAGTCCGATCACAGCCATGGTCGCCGCCAGAACTAGAAGAACACAAAAATTGAAAGCAAGATTTCGATGATACAGGTTGGCAACGGCCGCTTCCACAGAGCCCTTACGATGCTTCGCGATGAGTTGCCATCCTCGGTCTTGCGGACTATAACTTATCGGCTCAATCCGGAGAGGCTGCTCCATTCCGGGACGCGGCTGAGACGAACTAAGCCGCCGGACCGTGGCCGATTCCGGCGGCACGTTTACCTCTACGGGGTTGCGCGTTGCGCCGATGACGGGAACAGGTCGTCCGAAAAGATTTACCGCTGCATCGGGAACAATCCCCGCCGGCAGGCTGAACGCTGGATCCGAAGAATAGATGACCGATCGGTTCGTTTCGTTCTCCTGAATGACGGCAATTTCATATGCAGAAAGATTTGCGGTGCCGAAATAACGCTGCACCAGTTCCGGGAAAATGTGGTCGCGGAGCGTTTCCGTATTCAATGGGACGACGATCCATGCGATTCGAGCAGGCTGCGGCTGAGTCTTCGTCGAGCTCTTGCCTGAAATAAATATCTGATGGATAAGAGCGGGAACGTTCTGATCGATCATCCAGCCGGATGAAGAGTCGAAATCAGGAAAGTGCGGAGGAATTTGATCCGCAGGATCATTTCCCCGAAAACCACCGTAATTAGGATGGTCGAACTCCGAAGGCCGCGGTATGTGCTGCAATGAATCGGGACCTGCCGAAGCGGGATCGGGGGGCCCGTGAGTTGGCGGCCCATGATCGATATCGGCCAACGGGCCCTCAAAACCCTTCGTGATTGGCTGCAGTTTTTTGCTGATCGGGATGAGATCGGAAGGCCACCTTGCGGGAACAAACTTGCCGGTCTGCGAATCCATCCGGAATAAGTTGGAGCCCTGATCGATTTCGGGTTGCCACACATAAATAGTTGATACCAAGCTGGGATGAACTGCCCAGCGCCGCCATCGTTCGAAAGCGTCAGCGTATTGCTGCAAAGCAAATTCACCCGGTCTGCCTGGGTGAAGCTGCAAACCACGACAGAGAGGAGTAAGTTCGGCCTCCAATCCCTGACGCATTTGGGTAACCGATCCCTCAAGGCTGCTCAACATCTGCTGAGCCGTGGCTTTACTCACAGCTTTGCTCGATTCGTACTGAAGAACTGCCAGAAGCGCCAACACACCAGTGAGACTGCAAACTAGCGCGTACCATTTTGCATTTTCCCAGGAAGAAAGCTTCATCATTGCGCACGTACAGCCTGATTCACCAGCATTGGGGAGTGGCCGAACAACAACTCGAGGCCGATCATCTCAGACTCGCATTCTTTGGGGGAAGGGCCCCAGAATCCGATGCCTTCACCGGACGCAGGCATACGGCCGTCGCCTCATAGTCCACACATCACTGTAAAACAGTCGGCAGAGCGAGCGTGTAAAGTCCGCGTAAAAAGCGCGGATCGTTCGTTTCGCAAAACTGTTTACGCATACCTTACAGACTTCTTACCCAGCCTCGCTTGCACCTGTCGTCTAATCGAGCAGTGGCAAGCAATCAACAAAAAATACGGAGGCAAAATGAAAACACTTTCAACGATTGTAATGGGTTTCGCGATCATTGCTGGAGTAGCGGCCATTTTTCACAGCCCTATTCCCGCTGACACACAACCTATCGAAGCGGCCCGTGCCGCCTATCAGGATGGTTTGTACCTGGGTCGACTCACGGCTAAGAACGGAAATCTTCCTAAAATCTGCAGCGGGCGATGGAGTGCCGATGAAGATCGCGCTTCCTTCTCCGCTGGATACGAACGCGGATACGCCACCACCATGGCCGGGAGCATGAATGCTACTCACGCTGCAAGCGCGGCGTTCAGGGAGGGATTATTTCTGGGCGCTTTAGCCGTGAGCACTGGAAATCCATCCATACCTTCGAGCGGACGCTGGGCCAGTGCGCGCGATCAGGAATTATTTGAAGAAGGCTACCGGCAAGCGTATTCGCAAGTGCGCATTCAGACGGCAAGTAACGTAGTTCGCGGCGCCCAGTGATTCGTCTGCGTCGCTGGGAGATACCGACAACGGCACTTCATCGTGCCAGAGAAAACCGGGAAAATGGGGAAGGCTGACACGCCGCCTCGACCGTCAATCACAGCCTACGGCTGCGGCGGCCGTGTTGGTTCTTAGCTTCTTTGTACCTGTAACGGATTTATCGTCAATCCAAGCTTGACGACAATCACGGTGACGCCGGCTTATACCGTAAGCCCCGCGCCGCCACGATCGCCAGCACTGGAGTCGCAACCGGGCAAATTGTTTCGGCGTCGCAATCCACTTCGATCATCGCATCGTCCGGAAGTATTGCAAGTGGTGCGTCCTGTTAGCAGTTGACCCTTAGGCGTTCCAGGCGAACTTCCCGCACCCCGGAGTCAAGTTTGCCCTCATTCTTTGTGGTCGGGCAACGGTTTTCGCTGCCGAACCCACAGATTGTCAATGTTAGCGGAACTCCGGTTTGTGTATTGGTGTCATCCAGGTTGGAAGGGATGTTGCTCCGTATCTCGAAGGGCAGTTTATTTACGAAATTGGTCCGTCTGCTCCGTCAAGAGTTTCACTGCAGGTAGCGCCAGAAACAGTAAGGCTGATCGCAGCAAAGCTGCTTGCGGCGTAAGCGGTATTGCCGGTATACATGGCAATCAGAACCCGAGGGCCCGCGCTTCTCAGCAGATGCAGAGGGGCGCGACGACCACCGAGGCGGGGACACCAATGGTGGTCGTCGTGTTCGAGGTCAACTTCGCTTGCATCAGGGGTGTGTTCTTCGACATGCTTCTCCTCACAAGTTTCGGTTCTTTGGATCCCGCGATTGCAGTTACATTGCAGTTCCAGAGCTAAAACAGAAGAGCGCCGCCGCGTGGAGAAGCGGCGACGCTCAGTTCGGCAAACTTGCAGCGGTCTACCGAAAACCCATCGCAGGACCCGCGTCTGGGCCGCCCATCGGGCCACGCTGACTTTGCAGATCAGACAACTTGGCCTGTTGGTCCTCGGTGAGCATCTGGTAGAGCGCGGCGTCCGCCTTTGCACGCGCCGACTCCATCTGAGCGGTGAGCAGGCCAATCGTATTGGCTGCCTCGTCAATGCCAACCGTATCATTGTTCTTCACGGCGGTTCGCAAGGTGTCGTGAGCCTGCCTCATGCTGGTATGGATTGCCTGTTCCGAAGTTGCTGAACTGACATAGATGGTTTTGGCTTGTTGTTGTTGTGCAGCGGTCAAACTCAAAACCGTGGTTAGGTACTTGATCTGTCGTTGAGCTTGATCGGTTGGACTGGGCGGGGTGGGTGCTTGCGCGAACGCTAGCGATCCTAACGTTAGCGCAAGCAGGAATGTGGCGATTTTCTTCATGATTTCTCCTTTTGTTTTTGAGTGTTGCGGGGAAAGTGGAAATGGACAATGTGAGGGGGGAGGAACTTTGTCGCGACGGCCGTGTGCATAGCGGCTTGGAGATCGCCGCGTCGGGACGCGTTGAAAATCTTCCTGCAATCTGAATTTGTAGACAAAATCACTGCTCTCGGAGTTGGCGCCAAAAGTCCACAGAGATCCGAAGTCCACATCCGAGACATCTGCAACAACCATTTCCGGGAAGCGATGACGAAGTATCCTGATCACTTTCAAACCGTGGAAAAGGCAAGTTCCGATGCTGACCAGAACCATGTCGGGTTTGAGTTTCGCGACAAATTCCACCGCAAGGGAGGAATCAGGCGCTCGGCCTAC
>JBAVUV010000949.1:0-4016 GCA_049696955.1 Candidatus Sulfotelmatobacter sp.
TGATTATACTCGAAAAAAGTAACAAATTAGTAACAAGAACCTTGCAACCGTTCATCACCTACTGACCGCACTCACGCCCCAAATCAATCTTCTTGTTCCCTGCCCGAATCGCTACTTCAATGGCGAACTCCTGCGCTGGAAAAGGCGTCCGTCACAGCCTCAATTCACCGTCGCTCCGCCGCAGCACCGCTTGTATTTTTGCCGGAGCCGCACGGTCACGGATCGTTCCGACCGAACGTAGGAGCGGTGGAATCGGCACCCGCTTTTTTATTGTCGTCGGCCTTCCCGCCACCGATCCACCGACCAGCGATTCCTATCGCTGTAGGTTAGCAAGATAAAGAACAGCAGCACATACATCAGTTGATCTCTGGCGATAGGCCAATTCTGTGCCAAGCAGGTTCCGATCTGTAACATAAGCATCAGAAGACTGCCTGCAATCAGAGCCAATGATGTCCAAAGCCCAAGAATCATTAACAGCCCCACCGTTCCCTCGCACCATGGCAAAACCAGTGCGACGAAATGCACTAGGAATCCCGGCAACGGAGTATTCCGCATCTCGTTTTCCGTGTTGGCGAGCCGCGAAGTCTCCCCTCTCATTCGGCCAAGCCTGCGACGGGCTCTCTGGCGCGATGATGCTTTTGCGGGCGCATCTGCGCGCAACCGTGAACGACAACCTATTCGATCAGAAGAAATCCACGGACGAAGGCGGTTTCGCCCGAAGGATATACAGTGGCATTTCGGAGTTCTCGCATTCACGTCCGGGACACGCCGACAGCGACATGCGCGAGAGCAACGGGCCGATCTATGTGGCCTCGGCGTTCAAGCACGCGGCATGGATGCAATTCGAAACACTGGGACTGTGCTTCGTACTGGTTCTGATCGCCCGGCCCAAACAGCGTTTGCCGGAGGTAGTGGTCGAACTCTTCGAGGATGTGAAACGCTTGGAATCAAGGGTGACCCGTGCGGCATTTGAGTTTCTGTATGCGGGTGCGGGGCAGAAATGAAGGACTGGCTTGTCTAAGATAGCCAATGCGTTATCCGCTTCCAAATCAAGCGAGTTGAAGAATGTCCCAACGAGTGGCAACGCCGAGCAGGTCTTCTGTTTGCTTACCGGTTGCCGTGACGAGGACAGCTTCCAGCATCGCCTGTTTCGCAAATAACTCGCTAACTTCGTCCACAGGCATATCGCCCGGCACAAATTGATGGTTCTTACGCACCTCTTCACTTTGGAGCACGTGCGAAACGAAAATCTCATCCAGTTCCACCAAGGAGAGATTTCTAACGACGTGCCGTGCCAGCCACCGTGTGACGCCGTTCTCCGTGAGCAAGCCCCGAAACTGCTTGTCTTCGTACACTGGAAACTGCGAATAGTCTCGGTGGTCAATGATCTTCAGCACTTGGGTCAGCGTATTGTGGATTGAAATCACATGAACTGCACGCTTAAACGTCAGAAGGGCACGATCAGGATTTATCAACTTTTCCTTGCATTTTCTCAGTTCCTCGTTGACGGCAGGTGTGGGGATGACCGGGTAATTAAAGGGCTCGATTTTATCGTGGACGATCAGATTTCTAATTTTGGCAATTCTTCTAAGGAGTTCAGCATCGCGCCAGCCCGGATGCCTTTCCGCGTATTTGCCAACCACTTTTGTAAACCCGACGTGCTCCTCACGGTCGAGAGCTACGCGGAGGAAATGATCAACGGCGTTGAAGTCGGCTTCGAATTGTTGGATGAGATTGATCTGCTCGCTCGACAGCCCGTTGTGGTCGATAATGCGCTCTGGAGTCGCCACGCTTGCTAACCCCCATTCATGACAGCGCACTCCACTTCGGTACATTGCTGTCGCATTCAGATCGCATCGTATCTTCATCTCCTGCCACGCTGGAGATTACGGATGTAATGAAACGGGGATGTAGTGACGATCATCGCACCTCGGAAGCCGATTCTGCGGGGATTTGGCTGCCGGGAGGGGTTCAGGTCGGCCTCAGCGTCTCACAGGCGTTGCGGCCTTTTAGGGCCACGCTTGCGTCAGCCGCATATCAGTATTGGCGAACGTTCCCGCAAACCCACGCCCGAAATCTTTCAAGGAACGTAAGACCATGAGATGATAAAACGCTTCGTCACCTGCTCGTTGCGGGTGGTGCATGATGCCATGTAGGGTCGCCTTTTGGACTGCTAATTGGCCGTGACTGCCGCGATAGATATAGATAAGGAGAAATCGAAATGGCCTTGATGAAGACCTCGAACCCGGCCTTGAACGTGAATAGCTTTCGTGTAGATCAGGCGGTATCTGGCGAAGCGATGACATTGACCGGGACGGTCAATAAGACCGGCATTCTGCTGATTTGCGTGGTGGCGACTGCGGCGTGGAGTTGGAGTCGGTTTTTCCATGCTCCTACTGCAGATGCGGTATTGCCACTGATGGGGATTGGGCTAGTTGGTGGATTCGTTGTCGCAATGGTGACTATTTTCAAGAAAGAATGGTCTCCCATTACCGCGCCGATTTATGCCCTGCTGGAAGGGCTGGCGCTGGGTGGCATTTCCGCAATGTTCGAATTGCGCTATCCCGGAATCGCAATACAAGCGGTCGGCCTGACCTTTGGGACGCTGTTCGTTCTTCTGATCGGCTATCACTCGGGGGTGATTCGAGTGACGGAGAAATTTAAGCTCGGCGTGGTGGCGGCTACTGGCGGCATTGTTGTCTTCTACTTGGTTCAATTTGTTCTCGGGTTCTTCGGTGTCCGCTTTGCTGCCATCAATGGTTCTGGTCTCCTCGGGATCGGATTCAGTGTAGTGGTGGTAATTGTCGCTGCCTTGAACCTCGTCCTTGATTTTGACTTCATCGAAAGTGGGGTCAGCGCGGGTGCTCCGAAGTACATGGAGTGGTACGGAGCATTCGGCCTGATCGTCACGTTGGTTTGGCTTTATCTGGAAATTCTGCGCCTGCTATCCAAGATCAACGGTCGCAGATAGCCGAGCAGCTCTCCGCCTTCCTAGTCGCTCAGCCACTTTGAGTCCGCCAGAATCGTTGAGATGACTCCGGTAATTAGCGGTTCGTGGGGTTATGCCGCTAGAGTTCCACCATGGGTAAGAATATGAAGCGGGTTCTGATTCTAATTCTGGCAGTAACAACCTTGGCTGTGGCGCGAGACAAGAAATCAAAGGCTCAGCCGGGACCGTATGTATTCACTAGCAAAGCGTCTGCTCAAACGGTGAAGGCTCTTATCATCCAAGCGAATGTAAATGAAGGGTACGCCCTCGATTCCGACAATCAGTTGCAATTTCGATTCTCGAAGCCAGCGCAGATGCCCATCGTTAGCGCGCTCTTCGTTGCTTCCAGTGCGTGTACTGGCATGACCACAAAAAAGGTCTGGTCCTACACGCTGGCGGAACTCGACAGCATGACAAAAGTGACCGTGCAGCCGGTCTGGGAATATCCTGATGATTACTGCAAGACGCAAACTCAGGCCTTGATATGGAGCCAGCGAGATGAGATTGCAGCATTTCAAGCCATGCTAGATAAGGCTCACTAAACAATGAAGTCCATGACAGCCACGTCGCATCGAAAGCATCTTCACCACTGGTACAAGAGCTTGGCGGGAGGGTTCCGGTGCGCTTGTGAGGCGTGGCGTTGCGAGTTCGACTCAGGAAACAAACAGTGTGACCGCGCAGCCGAGCACGGTCGCAAGTATTGCCGAGCTCATATGGCATCCAAGCCGTACTGATTCCTCACAAATGAGAAAGGCCTGCTACCGAAGCAGCGAGCCTCATTCTTGCCTCGTATTTTACGCGGCTCGTTTCTGTCCCGCCTTCAACTTTGCCCATCGCGCTTTTTGAGCAGCCGCAATCTTTTTCCGAGCTGATGCCGACATGGTGCGCTTCGCAGGAGTGGCTGAGGCTAACTTTGTAGCCCCGGCTGCTGACTGCGGGCCCTTCCGGACATTCGCCCATCTCGCTTTTTGTGCCAGCGCCATTTTTCGCCGCGAAGCCGCTGAGATGATTCGCTTCGGTTGGTTTG
>JBAVUV010000950.1:0-6545 GCA_049696955.1 Candidatus Sulfotelmatobacter sp.
TGACCAGGATGCGTATTGGGGATTAGGCATCGGCGCCTCGATCGCAAGTCGAGTACCGGTCATCGGCCCGTGGGCTGTCAACTTGATGCTGGGCGGACCAATCATCGCCGGCGCAACACTTTCACGATTCTTCGCGCTGCACGTCTTTGTGATTCCGGGACTTTTGATTGCTTTCGTAAGCATCCACCTGCTCATGGTGCTGAAACTAGGAATCAACGAGTGGCCCATGCCAGGACGCGTCGTCCGCCGCGCTACGTACATGCAGGAATACCACGAACTCACGCATAAGGAAGGCATACCGTTCGTGCCCGGGGCGGTTTGGAAAGATATTTTATTCTCCGGCTTCATCCTCATCGCGATTGCAGTTTGCGCAATCCATTTTGGTCCCTTCGGCCCCAGCGGACAGCCCGATCCGACGATTATTCAGACCGCCCCGCGGCCCGATTTTTTCTTCTTATGGTTGTACGCGCTGCTCTCGTTCCTGCCTCCATCAGCGGAGACGCCTATCCTGCTGATCGGTCCCGCAATCGGAATCATCGTTCTGCTCGTACTACCCTTCGTGGCAGGCGAAGGCGAGAAGAGCTGGAAGCGCAGGCCAATTGCCGTGCTCACAATTTTGCTTGTCGCCGTGTCGCTCGGCACTCTCACTCACTTAGCTGAGCACACACCCTGGAGCCCAGTCATGGATGCGTGGACCAGCGATCCGATTCCGGCTAAATTCCTGAATGGCCGGACGGCATTGGAGCGCCACGGTGCGCTCGTCTTCCAATACAAGCAATGTCACAATTGTCATTCCCTTGACAACCAGGGAGGTCACCGCGGACCGGCGCTCGATAGCGTTGCTCTGAACCTTACTGAAGATCAACTGATTCGTCAGGTGATTCAGGGTGGGGGAAACATGCCAGCCTACGGAAAAAATCTCAGCCCCGCCGAGACAACTGCGCTGGTGGCATTTCTGGAAACATTGCATCCGGCAAATCAAAAGCCAGCGCGCAATGCTTCTCAATCGGTGGCACTCGGCACAAGTGAGGGTCTGACAAAGTAGCGATGTCCCATCATTCCATGCAATCGTGGTCGCTCGCGCTTGCCACAGCGTGTGCTCTCGCAGCCGCGGCATTGGTCTACCTGCGCGGCTGGTTTTGTCTGCGAAATGCCTTCCCCAAACTGATTCCCGGGTGGCGGCTTGCCGCATTTATGAGCGGCCTCCTCTCAACGTGGATCGCCGTCGCATCTCCCCTCGCCACGCTGGATCATCTGTCCATCACCATTCACATGATCAAGCACCTTCTCTTGATGACGGTGGCAGCGCCACTCATTCTGGCGGGGGCGCCCTTGTTTCCGTTAGTGTGCGGGTTGCCGAAGCTCTTCATTAAAAGTCATCGTCCCCTCGCCAGTGTGGCGACGCGCTGGCTCGAAGAAGGTCTTAGCCATCCAGTGTTGTGTTGGCTGGCGGGCACGGCAGCCGTAATCGGATGGCATCTTCCGGTTGCGTTTCAGTTGGGCATGCGTTTCCACTGGATACACGAATTGGAGGACGTGTCTTTTCTTTTGGCTGGACTCTTGTTCTGGTTGCCGGTTATGCAGTCTTCACCGAATACGATGACGTCGCCGCGATGGTCTCTGGCTCTATACCTCTTTTTCGCGACCTTACCCTGCGACGTTCTCTCTGCATTTCTGGTTTTTGGTAACCGGCTCGCTTACCCGTATTACCTGTCGTCAGCTCAACTGTTCTCTATGTCTCCGCTCCAGGATCAGGAGTGTGCAGGTGCACTGATGTGGGTTTGGGTGACGTTCGCGTATCTGATTCCCGCAGTGGTTATCACCCTGCAGATACTCTCGCCCTCGAACACGAACACGCACGCACACGAACACGAACAAAGACCAGTTCAATCTGCGCCGGAGGCAGCAGCTGCACCGTTACGGTATGGGGCGAAGGCGCCATAAACATGGCGACTGAACCTATCCTTTTCTAAACGCATTCATATAGTAGTGATGAAAAAATAACCAGCAGACGCAAAAGCAGTCTAAGAATAGGCAGTACGATCCGCGCACACTCAACTCAATCTAGAATCCGCGCAACCAAAATCAGGATCGAAGATCTCAGCCTTGAAGGGAGGCATTCTATGTCAGGAAACGTAGCAGACCTTTTGTGGGAGATGCTCGCGAACGCGGGCGTCAAACGATGTTACGGAATTGTGGGAGATGCCCTGAACCCCGTCATTGACGCGCTGCACCGTAGTGGCAGGGTTGAGTTTATCCACGTGCGGCATGAAGAGTACGGTGTATTCGCGGCGGTCGCCGATGCGTATTTCACCGGCGATCCGGTTGCGGTGTGCGGTACCGCCGGCCCGGGCGTCACCCACTTGATCAATGGCCTGCTGGACGCGCGCAAGGAGGGCGCTCCCATCATCGCCATTGCCGGAGATGTGGAGACGAGCTTGATCGACACAGAAGCGCTCGAAGAACTCAATCCTTACAAATTCTTCGACACTGCATCTCTCTACACCGGGCGCCTTGTCAATCCTGAGCAGGCGCGGCCCATCATCAATACCGCGATTCTCACCGCCGTTGCGGAAAGAGGACCCACGGTAATTTCGATCCCCGGCGACGTCGCCGCGGCCACTGCGCCCGACCACTCTGCTGAGATCGCAATCCCTAACCCACCCCTCCTCCGCCCCTCCGACGCCGACATGGATGAGCTTGCCGGGATGATCAACGACGCAAAAACTGTGGCAATCTTCGGCGGCGACGGCTGCAGATATGCCCACGATGAGGTGGTCCAATTGGCGGAGAGACTAAAAGCGCCGGTTGGCTATTCGTTCCGCGGCAAACAATGGTTGGAACACGATAACCCTAATGCCGTTGGCATGACCGGCTTGCTCGGTTACGGCGGGGCTTATGACGCTATGCATGAGGCGGAATTATTGCTGATGCTCGGCACCGATTTTCCCTTCACAGAGTTTCTGCCCGGCCACCGTGTGAAGAAAGTGCAGATCGATAAGAATGCCAGCCACATTGGCCGCCGCACAAATGTTGACCTTGGGCTTATCGGCGATATCAAGCCCACCGTCACCGCCTTGCTGAACAGCGTGAGTGGCAAAACCGACACCCGCTTTCTCGACAAACACATCGCAGGCACGAACTCTTTCCACGATCTTCTGCAGCACTATGTCGACAAAGGACCCGGAATCAAACCCATCCGTCCAGAATTTCTGGCCGCGACACTGAGCGGTCTCGCTTCCGACGACGCGATGTTTTTCGCCGACACGGGGACCGCATGCATATGGCTGGCAAGGCACGTCACGGGCGGCAGAAATCGCAGACTCTTCGGCTCGTTTACCTGGGCGTCCATGGCCTCTGCCGCGCCGAATGCCTTTGGCGCGCAGTTGGCGTACCCCGGCCGGCAAACCATCGCCCTGTGCGGCGATGGAGGTTTCACGATGCTCGGGCTCGGCGATCTACTAACGCAAGCGCAGCGGAAGACTCCGGTGGTTCAGATCATCCTCAATAACGCATCGCTCGACTTCGTCAATATCGAGCAGCAGGAGGCCGGCTTCGTTCCCTTTGGCACCGACTTCAAAACTCCCAACTTTGCCAAGGTCGCAGAAGCGATGGGGGCGAAAGGGATCCGAATCGAAGAGCCCGGCGACGTCCGGGATGGACTCGCTGAAGCCCTCGCTTACAAGGACGGACCTGTTGTCGTCGACGCGGTAGTCGATCCGTTCGCCCTTTCACTACCGTCGCATGTTCCTTTCCACACGGCCAAAGGCTTCACTCTTAGCATGGCTAAACAACTATGGAGCGGAAAGATGAACGATGTGATCAAGGAGATCGAACGCAACGTCAGACTAGTCTGAGCAAATCTGGACGGGCTGGTAGTGTCCTGATAGTGCGTTGCTAGGCGCGGTGGGGCTTGGCATCGCACATCGGACACACTGGCAGCGCCATGTTCCAGGTACGGCCCTCGAAGATAAGCCATGAGCCTCGGTATTCAACGGGTGACTGGCAGGCTGGGCAGCAGGCTATTCGCTTTGCAGTCTGTGCTGAGTCGAGAAACTTGATAATTGCCGCGTGGAACGATTCGGGAATAGGCAAGGCGGGCCTCTTTTCGGTACAAGAGACCGCCGCCCGCGGCTCTCATTAAGGAAAGTCTAGCCATAAGCCAGATTCTTTTCCGTCCCATACCGCACACAGTCAATTTGATACATTCAGACCTCATGCTCTCAATGTGGATTGACGGCTGACAGACCCACCAGGCGTGACAATTTTGACAGGTGTCAAAGGAATGTCACCGACAGTTGTCGACACGATACCCGCGTGATCTTCTCTTTATGCAGAAATATCAGTGGGTTACGTGACGTCCCGCACTCATCGGTTTGGCCAATCACTTGCTTTACTGGTTTGTTCTTGCGACTCACGTTGAGAATGCCTTTTTTCGCGGGAGAACGTGGAAATGAAGTTGCGTTTTTTTGTCTTCGTCTTCCTCATTGCACTCATATTCTGGTTTTGCGGTTCGGGGACTTCTGAGGCGCAGCAGCAGCCGGTTGCGCTGGCGGACGCTCCCAGGCCACAGCGCGGAGTTATTGTCGGCACCGTAGTCGATGTGAACGACGACACCGTTCCGGGCGCCAATGTCAATCTTCAAGGGCCTACTCTTAAGAGTCCTCGCGCGGTGGTATCGAACGACAACGGATTCTTTGAATTCAATGATCTCGAACCCGCAACTCCCTATCACGTCATCATCACCGCACCGGGATTTGCAAGCTGGACTTCACCGGAAGTCACCCTCCAGCCGGGGCAGTACGTAATCCTGAGAGTGAACAAGCTCCGCGTCGCCGAGGCGGTGACCAAGCTGACTGTAGGGTATTCCCCCGAGGAGCTCGCCACCGAGCAGGTCAAGATCGAGGAGCACCAGCGCGTTTTCGGCATCATCCCCAACTTCTACGTGGCCTATGATCAAAATGCCGCACCGCTTACGGCGAAGCTGAAGTTCCGGCTCGCCGCCAAGGTGGCGTTCGATCCCGTCACTTTTTTCGGGGTAGGATTGGTTGCCGCCAGCGAGCAGGCAGGTGAACACCCCAACTACCGCGAGGGTGCGATTGGTTACGCTGAGCGTTACGGCGCTGCTTATACGAACGGCTTTACCGACATCATGATCGGCGGCGCCATCCTGCCATCGCTGCTGCACCAGGACCCGCGTTACTTCTATCAGGGCACCGGCACAAATAAGTCTCGGGCTGTCCACGCACTCACCAGCCCATTTGTCTGCAAAGGAGACAACGGCCAGTGGCAGGCGAACTACTCGACCATAGGTGGCGACCTGGCCTCGGCTGCCATCTCGAACGCCTACTATCCGCCGTCGAATCGCGGCCTCGGACTGTTCTTCGGAAATTTCCTGATCGGAACTGCCCAGCGAGCGGCCGCCAACCTGGCACAGGAGTTCATCCTGCGCCGGGTCACCAAAGCCAGGAATCAAAAGTAAGCATTTGCAGGCAAACAGCTCTTGAAGAACGGAACGCGCCGCCAATCGGGATCCTTGCCGATCCTTCGGACATGAAGGGCGACGGCGGCGGGGTTTAATTGCGGTTATGAACCAACGCTCTCAGGCAGCTGCGATCATGTGCCGCTTTGCTAGAGCCTCAATTTCAGGCTCGGTCACCGCCGACAGGTCTGCGTTTTCGGTAGCAATGACGCGTCGAGAAATGTCCGGATGATGGGTCTTTAAATATTCTTTCAAGAAGTCGGCGGCGTTGCTTTTTCCGGTTGCGTGACCGATGAGCACGATCTCATTCGCCGGAGTGATGTCTTTCGCGATCTCCTCATAAAACGAATCCTCTTCGGGTACGCGCTCGCCACGGTAGTGAGCTTCCTTGCGATGAATCAGGTGATGATGGAAATGGAAAGGATCGTAAGGTTGCACCTTGTGTTCATCTGCCGGACGACTTCCACCGAAATCTTGGTAAACATGGGCGGCGTGGTGGTCGATGACGACAATCATACGGCTGGGCTGGGCCGGTTCTTCTACATGCGCGCCTGATGGTTGCACAGATGATCCGGCTTCTTTCAAGAATTTACGCAGCCGGGAAACTTCCTCCACGCCAAGATCATGAGTATGCGGCTTCTTGAAAAAGGCGCGTTGGCCGCCGACACGGAATACAAATTCATCGTCTCCGTGCGGTTGGACCTCGCCCAGCTGCTCGACCAGCTCGACGGCCTCGCTCCAACTCAGGTTATGGGGTAGCTTGCCGTTGAGAAGATTCTGGCGCAGCGATTCGAGGTGCTTGCTCATGTCGTCATTATAGTATTGATTCGGATCATAGAGGCCAGAGTCGAGATGAACTAGCGAACGCAATAAACCCTGGCTGCCCAACTCGGCCTCAAATCGTCAGTCCGGATCGTTCGCCGAACTCATGAGTCGCTGTCGTGCTTGGAATACGATTAGCTAAACTCTCGCCCCACAGCTTTACCTGTCACGTCCGTAACGCAGCAACCCATCGAACCGCGGGTCAGTGCGCAGAGGATCATAGAAGGGGTCTGTGTCCAGC
>JBAVUV010000951.1:0-1536 GCA_049696955.1 Candidatus Sulfotelmatobacter sp.
TTTCACTTTCCCGCCATCGTGTACGGCTCGAGCAAAGCCGCCGTCTCGATGCTCACCGTCCAGTACGCCAAGACGTATCCGCACATCAAGTTCAATGCGGTCGAACCCGGCTTCACCGCTACCGAGCTCACTGCGTTGAGCAGGGCAGGTCAGCCTGATGAGAAAGGTGCAGAAGTCATTGTGCGAATGGCGTGCATCAGCGCAGACGGACCTACCGGCACGTTTCAGGAGGGCGCGGATGAACTTGCCTGGTAGTCCGTCATTCTCACCCAAAAAGCACGGTGTGCCGCTGCTAAGGATGGCTAACTTCACCCCGGCTGAACGTAATGTCGGCATTAACCCGATGCAGCTGGAGAGTTAAGCGACGAAATGAAGCCATGCAGTATCCTGCGCGCTCCAGATCGCTGTGAGTCATTAATGCCGTTCAGCATGCGCTCTTCAACCGACTTGACGGCACTCGTGGCTCTCGCGAGTTTGCGGCGTCCGAGTGGGGTCAGTTGTGTGGGTAGAACGCGACCGACCGGAGGCTCTGATGGGCGCATGACGAATCCATCGCGTTCCAGGGATTGGAGGAGGACATTCATGGACTGTCGTGAGACGAACGCTCCGCGCGCCAGCTCCGAGTTGGACAGGCCGGGGCGCTGGGCCAGCAGCTCGAGGCACGCGTATTGGGTCACCGTCATGTCTAGTGGCTTCAGCACCGCCTCCATCGATGATCTGAGCGCGCTTGCGGCCTGTTTGAGGAGGTAGCCGAGGGATGTCTCCAGGTCAATGCCAGGTTCTTCTTGACTCATGTCAGTATTCTGACATACACTGGCGATGTCAGAGTACTGACATAAGCAAGAAGGAGTTCCACCGTGAGCGTCACTGGACCAGATTTCATTTCACTACAAGTGCGCGATCTCGAGCAGTCGGCATCGTTCTACGAGCAGTACCTCGGGTTGACGCGTTCGCAGGCGGGTCCTCCGCACGCTGTCGTCTTTGACACAAAGCCCGTCGCGTTCGCCGTTCGAGACAGGGTTCCAGGCGTCGACTTTGACACCGTTCCGCAACCTGGCATTGGCGTAGCAATCTGGTTGCACGCGACAGATACGCAGGCGATCCACGACGCTCTCGCGGCAGACGGAAAAACCATCGTCAGTTCGCCGATTAATGGGCCGTTCGGTCTCACCTTCACCTTCGCTGACTCGGACGGTTACCAAATCACGGTCCATGACCGCGCCTGAGTCGAAGACTCTTGTTTTCGGGGCGACGGGCTCTCTAGGCCAGCACGTTGTGCGAGGACTCGTCGCCCGAGGAATCGCACCCGAGACGATCACGGCGGTCGGTCGAAACGAGTCGCGACTAGCGGAACTTGCAGCAGCGGGGTTCGGCGCAGTCGCCATCGATCTATCGGATTCGGCCGGTATCGGAGAGCTGGTCTCCGGACACTCCGACATCGTCCTGATTTCAGGAAGCGACTCAGATCGTCTCTCCCAGCATGAGACCGTCATCGAGGCGGCCAAGAAGGCGGATGCACGTCACGTCTATTACACC
>JBAVUV010000952.1:0-1810 GCA_049696955.1 Candidatus Sulfotelmatobacter sp.
GTCCTGAACAAAGAACTGATGGTGCGCGACCCGAAAATGAACCTCGAAGGCGCCCGATTTAAACCGTGGGAGATGCCGGTAAATCAGTTCAACGGCATTCACATCGACGCGCCGCAATTGGTAAGCATTCTCTCGTTCGCGAGCGTGAAAGATTATGAAGATTACATCGCGCGCCTGAAGCAGCTTCCCCGCCTCTTCGATCAGACCATGGTGCAAATGCGCAAAGGCATGGCCGACGGCCTGATGCCGCCGAAAATCCTGCTCGATCAAGTGATCACGCAAGCTGATGGCATTGCGAAAACAGCGCCCGAGAAGAACCCGTTCGCGCAACCCTTCGAAAAATTTCCCGACGCCGTTCCCGAAGCCGATCGCAAACGCCTGCATGATGAGGGCATCGCAGCCATTCGCGATTCCGTCACGCCCGCATATGTAAGTTCACCGCCTTCGTTCGCGACGAATATGCTCCGAAAGGCCGCCCCGAGCCCGGTGTCTGGGCTCTCCCTGACGGCGCCGCGCGCTACGCCTACGCCGTCAAGCAATCGACCACAACCGATCTCACGCCCGAAGAAATCCATCAGATCGGCCTCGAACAAGTGAAGGAAATCGAGGCGCGCATGTTGGGCGTGGCCAAGAAGCTCGGCTACCCCGATCTGAAGACGTTTTACGCGGAGATCAAAACCGATCCCAAGCTGCATGCGCATTCGCGCGAAGAGATTCTCGATCTCTACCGCAAGCACATCGACGACATGTACACCAAGCTCCCAGACCTATTCGACCGTCTGCCGAAAAGCCGGCTCGAGGTGCTGCCGATCGAGGAATTCCGCGAGAAGGAAGCCTCGACCCACTACGTCGAAGGCCTGCCCGACGGCTCGCGCAAAGGCCACGTCATGGTGAACACCGGCGATTTTGCCAACCGCACAACTCTCGACATTGAGACGACCGCTTATCACGAAGGCGTTCCCGGACACCATCTGCAACTCTC
Organism: Candidatus Sulfotelmatobacter sp.; assembly: GCA_049696955.1. Lineage (GTDB taxonomy): Bacteria > Acidobacteriota > Terriglobia > Terriglobales > Acidobacteriaceae > Sulfotelmatobacter. Next base: position 983 of record JBAVUV010000952.1, read on the forward strand.
CATCGCCCAGGAACTGCCCGAGCTGCCGCCCTTCCGCCAGCACGAGTTCTATATCGCGTACGGCGAGGGATGGGCGCTCTACTCCGAGCGTCTCGGGGAGGAAGTCGGCTTTTACAAAGATCCCTACAGCTATTTCGGCCACTTGCAGGATGACATGTTGCGCGCGATTCGCCTCGTCGTTGACACTGGCTTCCACTACAAGCATTGGACGCGCCAGCAGGTGGTGGACTACTTCCACGAGCACTCGGCGATTGACGAGCCGGAAGTGCAGAGCGAGACCGATCGCTACATGGCCTGGCCGGCGCAGGCTCTCGGCTACAAAATCGGCCAGCTCGAAATCCTGAAGCTGCGCCAATATTCGAAAGACCAGCTCGGCTCGAACTTCAACATCAAGGCGTTCCACGATGAAATCCTGGACGCCGGAGCCTTGCCGCTCGACATTCTCTCCGACCGCGTCCACGCGTGGGTGGGACAACAGAAGACGCAGCTCATGCCAGCCGGAGGGCACTCGAAGGCCAGTCCGAGCCAAAACTAAGCGTGCCCGCGGAGTATCATGACCGGTATGACAGTACCGGATCACGACGTCGAACTCGCCCGCCTGGCCGGCGTGTATGCGGCGATGAGCGATGAAGAACTCAAGAGCATAGCCGAGAGTGGAGATGAGCTGAGCGTGCCCGCGCAGGAAGCGCTCCTTGCCGAAGCTTCAAAGCGTGGCTTCATGCTCACGATCGCTTCTCCACGCGCTGAGGACGCCGTCGAGTTCAGCGATCTCATCACGCTCCGTCAATTCCGCGACCTTCCCGAGGCGCTGCTCGCAAAAGGTAGTCT
>JBAVUV010000953.1:0-3166 GCA_049696955.1 Candidatus Sulfotelmatobacter sp.
CTATTTGCTGCAAAGCCCGAGCGCGCGCGGCGAGCACGTCCCGCCGTGCGCAACCCAGCAGAAGAGAACAATCGTGATCAGAATAGTGTTCGAGAACCGTGATCACGTAGACGAAGCGCTCGAACGGTTCGAGTTCTAGAACCGCACGAAACTCCATCGGCTTCTCCGCTGCTAGCGTGTTGCCGTTGCTGCTCTCCGGACCGGTGCTGGGACCAGCTCTCTCTTCAACTGGGCGCGGGTTGATTACCCTCACCGCATTCTGGATGATCACTCGCCGAGCCCAGGAGCGCGCCCATTCCTTGAACACAAGGTTTCCTTCTACCGCATCATCCAGACCCGAGACGAAGCAGAGCTCAGCCTTTTCACGATCCGCGGTCAACAAAAAAGAGAGCAGGTAGAGGCTATTCATGTCTTCGTCGAAGATTCTGCGAAAATCTGCACAGCTCGCATATTGCGTGGCTCTTGTAGCTTGTTTTGCCCCCGGCATGTTTACCTCCGTCTTTCATGTATTAGTCGTTTGAACCTGGTGGAAATCGACAACAAAAGTCTTTTCCCACGTTTTCAGCGTCTTTTTTGTCGGACGCGGTCAGGGTGCGCATCGACATCTTCGGGCAAGTCCCTTTAGCACGTGTCGAGTAAGAATGCCCGCGCAAGAAAACTTTGCGCCCTGCTTCATCAGATCGAAAATCGCATCTTCTCCTTCGCGGCTGATAACGGTCAGGCTGCTTAAATCGATTACTAATCTGCGTCCATCCAACTCACGACTTGCACTTCTCCAGGTGGTGCGGAGCTCATTGATCCAGGGCTCGCTAAGCTTTCCTTCCACCACCAGCTTGCGTTGAGCCCGGGTATCGACAATGGAAATCTTGAACATATCGGTTCTTCAGAACGTGTGGGGTAAGCGCAATGCGGATGCCAAAGGTGTAGGGTCGCAAAATGCTGAAATCATTGAGAGGGGCTAAGTTGCCGCAGCATTGTGTCAACGAATGTCAAAATCAGAATTGACAGTTGTCGAGAGTGGAGCCAAAACGACGGAGGCTCATGCTAAGAGGCGAAATACTGACGCCGGCGGCAGGATTAGGGATGGTCGATCACCGGTGAGGCAGACACTCCGCATTCGACATAGCACTGAGCCAGGACTCGTCTAGCGAATGCGAGACTACGCTACCCGATCCAAACGCCTCGAATCACGTTCGATCGAAACCGGAGCGGCGCTCATTATCTTTATCTCTCGCCTTTCTGCGGATCCAGTCGCGGTGAGTCGAATACGAGGCCTAATTGCTTCTCTCAGAAGGGCGCGAAGAAATACCAGCATGAAGAAAACTGCGACGCCGGAAATGCCCGCTAATGTAAAGAATCCGATCACATCAGGATCAAGAGCAATGCGAAGGCCAAGTTCGAGAGAATGATCGGCCCAGCCAAAATCAATGAGATATAAGGAGCCGTAACCTATCTCGCTCTATTTGAGACGACAGAGTGCTGCCATCAGGTTCGACAGTTGTCAAAGTTCATGACACTCTTCGCGGATCAACGCCGAGCTTCTTCATGCGCGCGATCAGGGTGGTACGTTTGAGACCCATGCGGGCCGCAGCTCCGTCGATTCCTGCTACTCGCCCGTTCGTGCTTTTCAAAACGCGGACCATCTCATCGCGCTCATTCGCTTCGCGAGTCCCAGCGATTGGAGTAGTTTTGCCATTGTTGCCAAGTTCAGCGATGGGAGCCTGGAGCGCCGGGCCGTGTGTAAGGATCACTGAGCGCTCGATAAAGTTTTCCAGCTCACGAATGTTTCCCGGCCAATGCCAGCTCGAGAGCTTCTTCATTGCGGCAGCGGGAATCGATTCGATCTCTTTGTTCATGAGACGGCCGTATTTCTGGGCGAAGTAGCGGACCAGCAGCGGAATGTCCTCCGGACGTTCGCGCAAAGGCGGGATGCGGATGGGAAAAACGTTCAGGCGATAATACAAGTCACTCCGAAACTCGCGACTCTCCATCATTTTTTCGAGGTCGCGATTGGTCGCCGCAACGAGCCGTACATCGACTTTCTTGGTTCGGTTGCTGCCCAGCCTTTCGAATTCACGTTCCTGCAGAGCTCTCAGTAATTTAGGCTGGATTTCGACTGGAATGTCCCCGACCTCATCCAGGAAGAGCGATCCCTGGTCGGCCAGTTCGAGGCGTCCAACCTTCTGTGCAATTGCGCCAGTGAAGGCGCCTCGCTCATGTCCAAAAAGTTCGCTCTCGAGCAGTCCGGTCGGAATCGCGGCGCAGTTGAGTTTTACGAACGTTCGCTCCTTGCGACGGCTGCGATCGTGAATCGCGCGTGCAATCAGCTCCTTGCCCGTACCCGTTTCACCCAGAAGCAATACCGTTGAGTCGCTGGGAGCGACGGTTTCCACGAGATTCAAAACATGGCGGAGGGCTGAACTCTGCCCCACAATTCCTTCGAAGTCCATCTCGCCGCGGATCTCATCTTCGAGATACAGCTTTTCCTGCGCCAGCTTGTCTTTGAGATCGGCGATCTCACCGTACGCAAGCGCGTTCTCCAATCCAATGGCGACCTGCTGCGCAACCTGAGACAAGAAAGTCGTCTCCTCTCCGTCGAAAGTGTTCTCTTCCCTTCTGGCGACGGCGAGCACACCCAGCATCCGACCGCGACTAATGAGGGGCATGTCGCAGAACGAATTCATGCCTTCTGCCGCGGCTTTTGCATACATTTCAGGATGTAACTCGGGGTCAAGCCGGTTCAAGATCCAGGGCTTTCCGCTGCGAAATGTTTCTCCGGGCGTCGAGCCCTCGATGGGAATCAGAATTTCTTCTTTGAAAAACCCTTTGCTCTCAGGGAAATCGAGGGCATGCACCCGCAGGTGTGCGCCGTCAGGCTCGGGCAACATGATAGCTGCGGCATCGTAGCGCATGACGCGCCGAACGCTGGAAGAAATCGTCCGCAGCAATTCGGAAAAATTCAAATTCGAGACCACCTGATTAGTGAGCTCCAGGATCAGCTTCAACCGGTCCTGCGCCCGCCGTGACAGGTAGAAATTCACTGCGGCATCGATGGCCAGTGCGATCTGGTCCGCGACCAGAGACAGGAAGCGGACTTCGTCCTCGGGATAAGCATGCGGACGTGCGTTGCCGACGCTCAAAACACCGAGCCGGCGCTCACCTCTCG
>JBAVUV010000954.1:0-1732 GCA_049696955.1 Candidatus Sulfotelmatobacter sp.
ATCCTGAAATCGGGTTGATGGCAGTGATATCGGAGCGCGCTTGGCCGGAAAGGGCAGAGGTCAGCTTTTGTAGCTGTAAATCCCGCACCGCTAGCTCTTGTCTGCTTTTAGCTGCTTCTTCTTCCAGCAGTCGCCCATGCCGTCTCATCAGCCCGACCAAACATGCCGCTATTAGAAGCATGGCGGAATTAGAAGCGATGCTGATCCGCAAGAATTTGTTCAGTGTGGCAGATTTCTCGCTGTCGAGTTTGGCGAAATTGCCGCTCTCCGACGACGCCAGCGACAACACCATACGGCGAATCCTATCCATGTAGCCCTTGCCTTCGTTCGTATACACAACCCTGAAAGACCGAAGGCGGTACCCCTGTTGACGCAAATTGATCGTGCGCTCCATCTCAGCCCGCTTTGAACTAGCCAAGGATTCCAACTGCGACTCCATAGATTGTTCGTGTTCCCTCCGGCGAGCAAGCCCTGCACGAAGGGTGACAAAATCTGTTGCGATCCTACTCTTCGCGTCCGAGTAGGGTTGCAGGTACGTCGCGTCCCCTGTTAGCAGAAATCCACGCTGACCTGTCTCCATATCGGTCAAGTCGGTCAAAACGCCGGAGAGGTCTGCTTGCATCTTGGAGCTCTCCATTGTGAGGACCGTAATTTTCTGCATCCCCTTCAAATGGCTGACAGCAAGATACGCATTCCATGCCATGAGTGCGAGTAGCGTGGGAATTCCTATTTGCAGAGCAAGTTTTCGAATCATCTATTGCGCCCCCTTCAGGCAAGGTTCAGAACACCCGCAGTCGTGATTCGACTGGCTTTGCAAATCTCTCCCGCAACCTTGACCGCTGCATTGTTGCTGTCGGTAGGCTTTTCTGCTGACATAACCGAACTGGCAGCCAGCGTGAAAAGCACAGCATCTTCCTGATTGTCGAAATAAAGGATCACTTGATTCGCTGCCATGGGCGTAACTCCTGCTGATAGTCTTAGGGGGATAATAGGCTGATTCAGCGCAAGGGCAACGTTATCTCTTTTGGTGCGCCCGATTATGAACTTTTCGTCTCTCAGATGAGAGAGCCAACGAAAACAGACGGGACTAGGCCGGAAGACCTTATCCGATGCCCAATTATTTTCACAGTTTTTTCCAGTCGGTCAGAGCCATCAACTCGTCACGGATTTCCTGCAATCTCTGAAGCCGACGTTCATGATCTCCCGCGGAGCCCGGTATCTTTTTCCCGCCTGCCATGTATTGGCGATTCGCTTCACTGATTTGCGCGATTTCCTCTCGCAACTTTGCGATGCGGTCTTTGATGGAATTCTGCATGACAATAGGCTAGCATCGCAAACCCGGTGGATCGCAGTCGTAAGGCTAAGTTTTCAATCATTGATCGGGGTCGCGAGGCAAACTCCCAGTTGCGAACATCTAAGTATTCTGGGCGCAAACGGTACGCAAGGAGTTCCCTATGGTTACCCGAATCTGGCATGGCGTGACCCCCGCAATCAAAAGTGACGAGTATCTAAACTTGATGCGAACGGTCGCCATCCCCGATTACCGCTCGACTCCCGGCAACAAGGGCGCTTACGCACTACGTCGTATGGAGGGCGATAGCGCGCATTTTCTGATGATCACGTTCTGGGAGTCCGAGGTGGCGATTCGCGCCTTTGCCGGAGACGACATCAGCGTGGCGAAATACTACGACTTCGACAAGGATTTCCTGATCGAAATGGAGCCGTGCTCCAT
>JBAVUV010000955.1:0-10149 GCA_049696955.1 Candidatus Sulfotelmatobacter sp.
TCGTTCGACCGATCGCTCATTGAACAATCACGTTGACGGTGGTGGAAAGCTGGCTGGCACTCGAATTCCCATGAATGGTAACGGCGTAATGAGCCGGAGTGGCAGCAGCGACGGCGCTTTCGTTTCCCACGCTCCTGGCGCTTCCGCACGAAGCCCCCAGCATTCCCAGAGCGATGACGGCGCAGAGAGCGACCCCTTGTGCCCGGCGCTTACCCTGCCGATTCCCGATAAAACCAAAGCTCACGATCCCGAAGCTCAATAACATGCTGCCGTAAAGGCGAGTCGGATTCCCCGGTGGCACGGGAGTCGTGCCGGTTGCTGCCTTGGAGGAGATCGTAACCACGGAAGTGGCCAGGCCGGAACCAGGAGTAATGCTCGCCGGAGAGAATGAGCAGCTCATCGTAGATGGTATGCCACTGCAACTCAGCGCGATTGAGTTATTGAACGATCCCGATTGCGGCTGCGCACTCACCGTAAGATTTCCAGCAGCCCCCGCCGTAATCGTAAGCGACGCAGGTGACGCGCTAAAAGACAGCGTCGGATTCGGGGTAGGGGTTGGCGTTGGCGTGGGAGGCGGAGCCGGAGAAGGTGGCGCCGTTGGTTGTGCGGCTGCGCAAGTCGCCGTGTAACTCGTAGCCTCACTGATCTGGTTCGCCAGCGTTGGCTTGCCGACCGCCTGCACAAACATTTTGTAATTTCCATCAGGAATAGGGAATCCGCACAGATTCAGAGAGTGGATTCCGCTGGCAATATCCGTCAGCGGCATCAGGTTCTCGCCATCATTGCTGATGTACACCGTGTAGTGGTCAACCGTATTCTCATTGCCGCTGACGTTCCACTGCAAAGAATTTGCAGATGTCGAAGCCGAAACCGTCAAACAGTTATCGATCCCCGATTCTATTTCCGTAGCCTCTTCATAATCGTTCCACGTCACCAACTGAAGATAGGGAAGCGGTTTCCCCGAGTTATACATGCTGTTGATCTTGGAGAATGTCTGCAACCACGTCTGCCCGCACTGCTGATTCATAATGCGGTTCGCTCCCCAGGAGGCCAGCGTGTCGTTAAAGCCTTTATAAGCCGCTCCAATAGTTCCTTCCTTCGGATAAGACAGGCCCGTCTCATAGAAGCTGGTCAGATAGTCCATCCCATAATTGCCGGCCCTGGGCATTACCCACGAATAACTGCCATCGGTGAGCACATGGGTGAAGCCATTGTCATTCTGAAAAATAAATGTGGGATGCGTGCTCAATGCCGCCGTCGCCGCCGTCCAGTCAATCGAAGGGTAGGAAAGGTCCACATTGAAATTTGTAACCATCGGCTGACCTTGTATCGTCATGTAAGCCGGCGACGAAAAGTAGGTGTGCTCCATGTACTGCAGCTCGCTCACCAGTTCCTGCTGCGGCGAACAACCAGAGCAGTCCGCGCGCGCAATCGCTCCCGCATCGATCATGATCGCGAAGGTGAATCCGGGATGAGTTTCCGCTTGCGCCATCACCAGCTGCGTCGCCTGGTCCGTAGTATTGTTCGGCCCATACCAATCGATGATCACTCCATCAATGCCGCGGCTGACCAGATCATCAATCTGGTTCTTCACCTGCGTTGGGTCGGTCGAACTGTAACCCACATTCATGTGGCTTGATCCCCCAAACCAACCCATGAAATGGGCATAAATCTTCGTCGTAGCGCCGGGATAAAGCAGCGTGTGAACGTCCAGCTTGCTTATGTTGCCTGCGCCGCGATTGTTATTCGACTGTGTCTTGAAAGTGTTTGCCGCGCTGGTATTGTTCGAGGTCTGAGCCGCGAGTGTCGTGGTGGGTACTACGTACGACGAGCTGGCCAGAGACAAAGTCGACGCGAGCAGCGTGACTGTGAGTGCCGAGAGTTTGCGATGCATCGGTCCTCAGGGCGAACATAGAGCCGAGGATCTTGCTTCGGATCTGGGACCAGCCCAGGGAAGGCACGCCTGCCTGTAAATTTCCTGCGACTGGGATTTAACTGGGAACTGCGGTCAGCTTATGAGGGGAAGTTAATAAACGACAGATAACGTCGGTAGATGTCCTGTTGGACGTTTAGGAGGTGAGCACCTCGCCTAATCGTTGGTAACGTCTATCACCAGCGTTCCGGCCAATGGAAATAATCTAACTAGCTTTGTGAACAGTCACACCGCGATTCCTGCAGGGGCGTCATGTGAAGACCCCGGCACGGGAGTGCCGGGTATAAGCAGGGAAAAAGAATCAGTCCGAAGAGCCTGACCTAAGCAAGCGAAGCGCGCCGAAGAGACAGTCCTCGTGCTACCGCGAATTAACCGTCAATGTCCGCGCCACGTAGCGCGACCCATCAAACCGGGCCACTGTAGTTACGTTGGCTCCTGCGTGCAGCCCGTCGTCCACCGTAATCGCGGCGGGGTCGAGATAAATTTCATAAGTCTTCCGGTCCGTCTGCGAAACCAGCACCAGAAGCCCAATGTGCAGATCCAGAGATGTAACCACGCCCGCGAATGTAAAGTCAGTCCCAGGCACCGCCAGAATGGAAACTTTCTGCGCGTCGCGATCATCCGTCTGCGCGACGAAATCCACATCCACCAAAGTTCCGGGAACCAGTTGGCCGGCATATGCCACGTGCCCATCCTGCACAATCTGCGTATTCGGCGTGAAGCGTAATTTCACGGCGTCAGGTGAAAGCAGATCCCGCAACATCAATTCGTTTTTTCCGGAACTGTAGCTGATCACCACTCCCTGGCTTTTCCCACCCGTCGTTTGCGTTGCCAGGCGAATGTTGCGGGCAAAAATGGTGCCCCCCTCCAGAATGGTATCGAGGTACACACGATCACCCACTCTCAAGTCGGGCGTTACTCCCAGCGCGCTGCCAATATAAATGTGCGTGCGCGTATCGAAGAAGACCTTCATTTTCCCGCCGCCGAATACGTGCAACGTAAGCTCATCGCGAACCCGGTCCACTCGCTGGATCGTCCCGCCGATCAGGCTGGCCTTGGTTGGCGGAAGCGCCGGCAAATCGGGGAGCAAGCTGGCGGGATCAACCGCATTGTCCAAATTCTCCGGCACTACCACAATCGGGCTGACGGAAGATCGAGTGGTGGCCGGCGCCGATGATGCCGAGTCAGCCGCGACCACCGATTGCGATGCCGTTGCCTGCGCGTACGCCAGTGAGCCGAGAATCACCCCGGTTAGGACGCAACTGGCTGACCTCATCGAGAAAAAACCACCCATCATTGTCCCGCCCTCTTTATGCTTTATGTTTCAGACACAATAATTTCTACGCGCTTATTCGATGCCGTTTATGGCCTCTAAGGTAGTCAAACCCCTACAAAAATCACCTGAGCAGCCGACAAACGTAGAGGACGAATTGGCATCTCAATAACGCGTCATTTTGTGCGAATTCTGTGTGCTAATTCTGCCAAAGAGGTCTCCGCGAATGTCTTGGAAAGCCTGGCTTGCCGCTGCCGCTGCCGCTGCCATAGTCACCGTTTCGATCGTAGGGGCGGCCCCGCAGGCCCGGGCCGGCGACATTAGAATCACCCTACCCAAGCGCAGCCACCTGACTCCTGTCCAGCGGCTCAATCGCGAGGGTGTCGAGGCCGTTCGCAAACACAACTACACCAAGGCCGAGAGCTTTTTCTATAAGGCCTACCTGCTCGATCCCGAAGATCCGTTTACGCTGAATAATCTGGGCTACGTTTCTGAGTTGCAAGGCCAGGTGGACCGTGCCCAGCGTTTCTACACGCTCGCTGGACAGCAAGCCACGGATGCCAATATCGCTATGGCGAGCTCTCCGCGCCTCGAGGGAAGCACCCTCAGAGCCGCCTTGGCCATTCCAGACGTCCCGCTACAAATTAATCACGATAACGTGGAAGCAGTGCGCCTGCTTTCGCAGGGGCGCGGCCCCGAGGCCGATCTTCTCCTTCAGAAAGCGCTGAAGACCGATCCCAACAATATTTTCACCCTCAATAACATGGGCGTGGCAAAAGAGATGGAAGGCGAATCGCAGGAAGCCTTGCGCTACTACGATTCCGCTTCCGCCGTCAATTCCGATGCCGCCGCCGTGGTCACGCTCAACCGCTCCTGGAGAGGAAAACCCGTCGCCCAGATGGCTGCCCAGAATGCCCGCAATCTGCGTAACCGTCTCCAGAATGCAATGAACCTCGAAGTACAGCTAGCCGAGTTGAACACACGCGGAGTCTCTGCCCTCAACCGCAACGAACCTAAAGCCGCGGAACAAGACTTTCTGAAGGCTTATGCCCTCGACCCCAACAACGCATTCGCCAACAACAATATTGGCTACCTGTCGGAAATCGAAGGCGACCGCGAGACTGCACAATTTTTCTACGATCGTGCCCAGGAGCTAGGCGGCGCGAACACTCCGGTAGGACTCGCTACCCGAAGTTCCGCTGAAGGCAAGCGACTCGGCGCGGTGGCGTCCGACAGCGATAACAAAGTGGAAGCGAAGGTCGAGCAAGAGCGCAGTGTCCGTCGCCAGGAGAACGAACCGGTTCGCCTCTTACGCCGCGACAATTCAGTAGTGCAGGAGCCGACCACGCCTCCCGCAACCGTTCCGCCGCCGCAGTAAACCGGACAACAACTATTCCTGCAAGAAATTAAAGGCGGACAATTGTGTCCGCCTATTCGTTCGCTTGCCGAGTTTCGCCTACAGCCCACGCTCCTGGAAGCGCCCGATATCCGTCTCCGGATCGTAGGAAAAATACCGCACAAAATTCTTCAGATACCGCAGCAGCGTATTCACGTTTGTGTGGTACCAGCAGCAGCGAATCATATGCGGCGAGAATCCGCAGATAAATCGGAAGCGGTCCAGCACCGGAGCCGAGTTCCTCAACATCGCCGCCGCCATCCGATGGTTCCCATCCAGAATCGTCAGCGGCCCGGTTCCATCCACCCCAATCAGCAAAACCGTGGGATTGATCAGGTTCTGCTCGATCGTTTGGCTCAACATCCGCAGCTTGCCAAAGAACTCGTCATCGGTGCTCTCTTCCACCTTTGGGCGCATTCGTTCCACTACTTCTTTCATGTGGAAGCTCCCTTCCGCTGCCCGCCGCCATTGCGCCCGCGGAAAAAAACGAATACGGTCCAGATCCTCCAGCGTCAACTCCACCTCATACCACTTCGTGTCCGCAGGCAGCTCACGCCACATCGGACCTCGCCGCAAAAACAGCAGGGCTTGGCGCAACGCATTCTCGCGGGAACTGCTGAGGTCTGGTTGCTTCACCAATCCTTCGAACTCGTTGCGGTAATCATCGAACTCGGGATGGTGAAACTCGCTCCGCAGAAATTCCGACATCACCTCTTCTTCCGTCAGCAATCGCCGAATGCTAAGACTGCTATATACACCAAGAGCTTTCGGCGTCAGTTGGTGCCGCAGGAGCGGGATTATCAGCACGAAGAGCAAGATAATCATCAAGACCAGTTGGATCACGATCACTTCGCGCAGCGTGTTATGGAGCACATAAATCCCCAAGGCCATGGCGCCGCTGAAAGCCAGTTGCAACCAGCTGGTGTTTGCGATCTTGCGCGACATCTCATAGGTGATGATCACCGAACTCAACGAATAAATGCCCGCCGTGATGGCATATAAAATCAGCAGCGGAGCCAGCTTCCCGTAGCTGCCCAACTCGAATTGCGCACCAAAAAGCGTCCGCCACAAAAAGCTCGGCACCATCCACAGCCCGAAAATCAGCGCTGCAAGAATCAAAAACACCATCGACAGGGAAGTGAATAACACCTGGCTGGCCTCATGCTCATCGCCGCCCGCGCCCGCCGACACCGGAAACATGGTATTCACCACCGACCACGCGCACATGTTGACCAGTCTGCCCACCAGAGCGACCGCCGCGTACAACCCCGCTTCTACCGGAGGAAAAAAATGCTTCACCAGAACAATGTCGAAATTATTAATTACAGTTTGACCCGAGAAAAAAACAATTGCCTGCAAACCTTCGCGGAAAGATATGGCGACGCCCTTAAACCGCAAGGAAGTAACGCCAGGGCTGGGCAGCGCGGCAAAATAGCTCACAAACACAGCCAGCACACTGGCCAGAACTGCCCCTCTTACCCCTAGCCCTACTTCGATTAATACAAATGCCCCGCCTAATCGCACCAGCCCTTCCAGCATGAAATTGATCGCCAGTGGACCGAAGGCGTGAATTCCCTGAATGTAACCGCGCCGAACTCCCAGAGGAACGTAGAAGGCTACTCCGAGCGCCAGGAGCGAGATCAGCGCCGGGTCGGGCAGGTTCAAGTAGGCCGTCAGCGGTCCTTTGAACAGGAACAGCACAAGGCCAATTCCGAGTCCGGCCATCCAGGCGCGCTGGTGCAAGCTGGCAAAAACCTGGGCTCGAGATTCCGCCGAATCAGTCCTGGCCACATATTTCGCGCACACTACCTGGAACGCCAGCGTAATGCACGACAGCAGCATCAACAGGGTATAAACCGCCGTGGCATGTGCGAACCCTGTCGGTCCCAGCAGGCGCGCCGTCACCACGTTGTAGAGCAGGTTGGTCACTCCCACCAACCCTGACCCCGCAAGTAAGGTCAGGCTGCCGCCCAACAACTGCGACTTCAGCGTCTTCGCTGGCACTCGTGGGGGAGCTGCGGTGTTCGTACTCACCGGCGCAGCCACATCGCTTTTGATCATTTCCGCCATCGCGTAAGTGCCAGTCCAGATTTAGAACAGGGTGAAGTGGATCACCGGAAGGATCGTGTTCCTGGAACCGCCGGCAAAGCTGTAGAAGGTTTGCTGCTGAACTCCGAACGAGAACCGGAATGAATGGTTCATGATGGCTCCAAAGCCGCTTTCCCCTGCACCGATGCGGCTCACGTGCGTGTAGGCCGCCAGGAACTGGCTTTGCGCGTTATCGTATTCATGGTACCCTTCGCCCCGCGAAAGCAGGAACGACCCCTGCACCTCCCAGCGGGGGCTGGCGCGGAAATCGAATCGCCCTCCCGGCAGGAACGCCTGCGCGATGGCATAATTCGTGTTCTGCACCTGCCACGATCGTAGATCCTCCACGAGCACCGCCGCCGTCAGCCGGCTCCCGAACTTCTGCTGCAGTCCAATGTAGGTCGAGGTATTGAAATATTCCTCGATCAAAGGACGGTACAAAAGATCGCGCACCATATATCCGGTCAGCAGGGAAGTGTGTCCCCATGGCCTTCCCACGGTAAATTCCACGGTCGCGGCAAGATCCCGCGAATGCAAATTCTGATCCGTGAACGGTCCTGCTTCGCGAACTGCGCTGCCATTGAACGAAACCCAGTTCTTAAACGAACTCGTGGAAATATAAAGGAACTGCCGAAAAAGATTTTGGCTCATGTACACCGGCGAAATCGTGTCGCGGCGGATATCGTATTGCAAGCCGCCGTTGAAGGCGATCGAGCTCGCGCCGATATGAAGAATCGGCGTAATCCCCCCGTTGAAATAAGTATCGTAAGTGTTGCGGTCCTCGATGACGTTCTCACTAGGGAAAAGGAAACGGCCGGTGGTGAAGCTCTCTCCCACAAAGCCTGAAATAACCGGAAATCCACTGAGATGGATTCTGTAGTGAGTGTCAGCTAAATTCTGAAAGGAATGGCGCGGCGGAGGCAGGAGCGCCGGATTGTTGGTTACGTGCAGAATTTCCGCGTCCAGCGTGTAGACGTTAATATCTTCCAGCGCCGGTGCGAATGATGCTTCCGGCGCAAGGCTTATATTCTGATTGATCTCATGGCCTTCCTCGATGGCCACTTCATTTTGCGCCGTCTGCGTCATGGCCTGATTATCCTGGCCCGCAACCGTGTTGGCCTGCACGAACGACGAGAGCGCGTGCACCGTATCCTGCCGCTGCCGGTACAGGTTAGCGGCCGCAAGCATGTAATCGTAGTCGTCGCTAAAATCGCTGACTGGTCCCAGGCTGGCCAGCGCGTCCTCCGCTTTATGCGTCTCGCCTTCAGCCACGTAAGTATTGGCCAATCCAATCTCCACCAGTCGCGGATTGGCTCCCGCCAGCTTCGCCTTATCGAAGTAAGTCTCAGCCAGATCGAAATCGTGAATGCCGAGAAAAATATTGGCCGCTTCCAGAATGTCTTCCGGCGATACCGGAGAATTGCCCTCGCGTGCCTCCGCAAAACCCAGCGCCAGCTGCCGCCGCACGTCATCCGAGCGCCCCTGCCGCATGAACACCTGCGCAACTGCCAACCGCACTCCCAGACGATCTCCGTTCGGAACATCCAGTGCCCGCGCGAATCTCTGCATAGCTGCGTCCCGGTCGCCCATACTTAACAGGGCGTCCCCGGTCGCCATCAGGATGTCGATGTCGTCTTTGCCATATTGTTCCGCCAATTGGATGTCGTGCATCGCAGCCTCGCGATCGTTCTCCTTAGCGTGAACCTGCGCTCGCAGCGCATACACCCGGGCATCGGTGGGTGCCAACTTCTGCGCCACGTCCAAAGCATTCAGCGCCTGCTGCGGCCGCCGCAATCGGAACAACGTATCCGCATACGCCAATTCCGTACTCAGATCATTCGGATCTTCCTGCAGCGCGATTCTGTATTCCGGTTCCGCGTGGACGAAATCCTGCTCCTGCCGGTAAGCCTCAGCGCGCGCCAGATGCCACACATGCGATTTGCCCATTATTTTCTGGGTCATGTCCAACTGCGCCAGAGCAGGTCTCGGCCGGTGTAGTTGCAGGTCGGAAAATGCCAAGCCCAAATGCGCTTCACCATAATCTTTCTGTAATTGAATCGCGGTCTTGAAATCTTCCGTTGCCTTTCCGGGCTGCTTTAGATCGTTCACCACAAAGCCGCGAGCTTCATAGCCCGCCGCCATTTTAGGGTCAAGTTCCAGCGCGCGAGTGTAGTCGGTAACCGCGTCCTGCAAATGCCTATCGTGCGCATTCACATTTCCCGCAACCAGCGGAAGGTCTTTATCGTTCGGCAAGATTGGTTCGTACTTCCTCACCAGCGCCAATGCTTCATCGTAATGACCCAGGTAGTAAAGATCGTAGGCCAGATAATCCACGCCTTCACGATCATGCGGGAGCTTGCCCAGAACGTAGTATCCCAGTTTCGCTGATTCCGCGTAATCACCCTTGAGCGTTAGATAGCGCTCGCGCTCGCGGCTGACCTGAGGATTGTCATTCATCTTGCCCTGCGCCCGATCCAGCCACTGCTTCGCCAAGTCCCGGTTCTGTGCTTCCAGTGCCGCATTGGTGCCGCCCGCAATGATCATCGCGTTCGCCGGCATGCGGTGGTACGCTTCTTCATAATTGTGTTGCGCCGCCGGAAAGTCTCGCGCCGCCGTATACAAATCTCCCAAAGCCAGATACGGCTCGTAATCTTTCGGATGAGCACTCACCGCCCGCTTGAAATAACTCTCGGCGAGCTTCGTGTCGCCCTTATCGCGCGCCAGATAACCCAGCGACGCCAGCGCCGTCCGATTATTGTGATCGATTTCGAGCACCTTCTCGAAAGTGGCCTGCGCCGCATCCTTCTGCCCGATCTTCCACTGCAAACTGGCGTAGTTCAAAAGCGAATTTACATTGCCCGGCGCCAGTGACAACGCTTCCTGCAAATCCTTGTTCGCCGCATCCGTATTCCCGGACCCCGCCTCGATCGCCGCCCGCAGCCGCAACATCTCCGGACGCGACGATGGTGGAACATTCACCTGCTGAATCGCCGCCGCCGCAGCATCCAGCTCTTTTTTCGCCGCCGCATCATCTTCCTGCCGCTGAGCCAGTTCATACAGATTCAATCGAAGTTCGATGGGATAGAGCGGCCCTTCTTGAACGTTCGCCGGAAGATTGCGGATGGCGAGGTTATATTCCGCGCTCGCATCCGCATAACGATTGTCCGCTTCGGCAATTGCTCCCTCAATCGCATGCAGCCGGTAGTGATTGCTGTCGATCTTCGTCGCGTCATCAAGAAACGCCTGCGCCGCATCCATCTGCCCCAAACCAACCAGGGCTTGCGCCGCACTCAGATCCAATCCAATGTTTCCCTTCGCCGCCTTCGCCAGGCGCGTGTACAAGTCCGCAGCTTCTTGCGGCTTTCCCGCGAGCTCGTACGTGTAGGCGAGTTCAGCTTCGATGTCAGTTGTCTTTCTGGGAATCGCCTTCAGAGTCGCGATTGCTTGATCGAACTGTCC
>JBAVUV010000956.1:0-3993 GCA_049696955.1 Candidatus Sulfotelmatobacter sp.
GCAAGACGGAAGCAACGCCCTCCCGCCAGGCGTCGAAGATTATTGCCAACCGCTTCCGGAATCCCGCGTCAAGAGGAGACATTTCCTGCGCCAGATTGTTCAGCTGGCAACCACCCCGCACATCCCCGGGCTGAACGGGTATACGTTGAACAGCGCCGATCAAAGCGTCGATCGGGTGCTTGACGCTCTGTAGAGGCCGCACCCATTTGCCGTACACATCGGGGGCGATGATCTCTTCGATGACGGCGTATCCCAAGCCTTCCTTGCTTTTGAAGTGGTAGTACAACGCTCCCTTGGTGACGCCAGCCGAGGCCAGAATTGTGTCCAGGCCCGCGCTCTGAAAACCCGATCTGTAGATCTCACGGGATGCCGCCTGCAGCAAGCGCTCCCTGGTGCGCTCGGGATCGCGCAGCCTGACCGATCTACGTTTCGGATTCTTGCGTGCTGCCAACATACCAACCAGTATGTATGTTAATCATCTGAAAATCAACCACAATAGAGCGGCCTGACTTTCGGCTGCTGATGTTCTCGAATTTTATAACGCCCCGCTAATATGTATGGAAAGTTGGAGAAACAGTCGCTCGAACCGTTTTGGAATCGTCCCAGGAGGTTGTTAGTCCATCACTCGTTTTCTAACTCTGAAATGTCAGGCCTGTTGTGTCACGTAATCATCGTGAACGTGGAACGCCGCATGCTTCGTCAGTTGGGACTCAGCAGGAGTTTGTGAAGTTGCGAGCCAATTCTGCTCTCAATTGCACGCTAACTGTCAGAGCGACGAGTGGTACCTGACGTAAATCGCCAGTTATCTCGCCATACGCTTTACCGAAGGAAAAGAGGACATATATGAGTACGTTCAGACGGGTGCAGAATTTGTGGGTGCTGTGGGTTACGACGATTGTTCTGGCTTGCTTCAGCAATGCAGTCGCTCAAGTGAGCTACCGAGTTACCGATTTAGGCTCTGAGGGGAACGACAATCTGGGTTGTGCCATGTCCGTCAACGATCAAGGCTGGACGGAGATCATGGCTGGGAACGTGGAAGCGGGAGAGGTGGATAGCATATTCGGGACACTTCTCAACGGACGCGCACTGATAGATGCCGACGGATTCAAGCTCGACCTGGGCACGCTCGGAGGAACGAACACTTGGATGAACTGGGGCGAGATCAACGACTTTGGGCAGATCGTAGGTTATTCCGAAACCGCTGTCCCGGACCCGAACGGCGAAGACATTTGCGGCTTCGGCACACACCTTACGTGTCGCCCGTTTCTTTGGCAATTCCTCCACATGAGCGCCCTGCCGACGCTCGGAGGAAATAACGGGCAGGCGAGCGCGATCAATAACCGCGGACAAGTCGTGGGATTTGCGGAAAACGGGGCGGTGGACTCCACATGCCCGGCGGGCACAACGAATAACCGGATTCAGTTGCCGGTGCTGTGGGAAAACGGAAAAGCCCACGCTCTTCCTACGGGTAGCGATCCAGATGGGGACGCGTTTTGGATCAATGATCGAGGCCAAGCCGTAGGCTATACGCAAACCTGCGGCGGGGCGACGATTCACGCCGTATCGTGGGAAAACGGCGCTGTCTCCACGCTCCCTGACTTCGGAACTGGCGCTCTCGCCTATGGCAATAACAACCAGGGCCAAATTGTTGGGACAGTCGGCAGTGCTGACAATACAACCCAATATGGCGCGCTTTGGCAGAACGGCGTACTCACAAACCTCGGCACTCTGCCGGGAGACGCTGCCGCCATAGCCACCGGCATCAACAGCGAGGGTCAAGTGGTGGGAAGCACCTGGGACTCCGACTTCAACTGGTCCCATGGCTTCATCTGGCAGGACGGCGTGATGACCGACCTTAACACGCTGTTTCCTGCCAGTTCCAACCTCTACGCAACCATGGCTAACAAGATCAACGAGCGCGGACAAATCTCGGGCATGGCAATCGTACTCAGTGGGCCGCGTGCGGGCAACATCCACGCCTTTCTGGCAACCCCTGTAAGGCAAAGCATAGGCAGGTCGGTTGCAGAGATCGCACCTACACGCCCGAAATCCAATTTGCCCGCGAATGTTAGCAAACAGCATTTGCAGAGATTCGGACTCGTCCAATTCGGCCGATAACAGATTCGTCCCCCAGTATGTGGATGGGTGATGCTGGGATCGATTTCGCTAACGCGAATGGCATTTACTTGTCGGTGCCAGTCGCCACGTTGCGTAGCCAAAGGCTCTCCGCTCCATTGTCGTCGATCACGCGGCACGTAATTGCCGTCGGGCGACATCGCGGCAGGCGCTGGTTTGGCGTATTCGTGGCTTGCCTGATGTGGTGGACGATACATGATGAGGATAGGAAGAGACTCCTGTCCTCTATTCTGGCTAGTCGCGCTCTTTGAGCGATGTGTCTTATGCCTGATCGCGTGCGACACTGCGTAGAATGCCCAGAATGTTCCACTCGATACCTGATTGGGTTCAGTCCGTATCAAAACGGTTCGTACCTCGCATCTTTTGTGACTGAGTCTTCCGAAGAATATCAGTTGTTTTGTTCCTGTCGGCGGCCACGGATTTGCAGCCGGTGGGGCTGGAACGATCTCAAAACTTACTCCGTCTCGAATGGAGCTTATGTTCGCGGCTATGGCAGGCCTGAGGAGGTTTGGCTATTGAGACCAAATACGGACCGAGAGAAAGGATCACTCAATCTGAATCTGACGGAGGGAAGAAGGAAAGACAAATGAAAGTGGTCACCTTGAGGTCGAAGCTCGTCGTGACGTGTGTCCTTTTATTTCTGGCGGTGAGTCTCGGAGTGGCGAATGGCCCAGTGTCGGCAAGCGACTCGCCGCAGCATGCCAGATGCCAAGCTCCTGAATATAGAGAGCTCGACTTCTAGGAGGTCGATTGGGGCGCGTTCGATGTCGGCAGCAATGGTTGGATTCGTCCGATTACAGCGTCGAGTGAACGACGCTAAGCCGTCTTTTTTCCCGCCTTCAGCTTCGCCCATCGTGCCCTTTGTGCAGCAGCGATCTTCCTCCGCGCAGCCCCCGACATCACTCGCTTTGGGACCTTGCCAGCGCCTTTCTTCTGTGCTCCACTCGCTTCCCGAGCCTTTGCCCACCGTGCTCTTTGTGCAGCCGCCATCCGCGCCCGAGCCGACGCGGACACCTTCTGAGTGCCAGTTTTCGTTCCATATGCTTTGCCAAAAGCCGCAAGCGCAGCACCGATTCCGCGAAGCTCCTTCGTCAACCGATCTTGTTCCTTCTTTAAGAACTGGACGATCCCAGTTTCATTGCTCATCGAATTTCTCCCTCGCGAGGGATTGTATCAAGTAACGTTCCCGCCAGTTTCGAGTTGCTGACGATCAGGTAGCTTCCTGTTAGCCCGTCGTCTAGGCACAATCCGCAGTTACCAGGCTCATTGCTCCCGTGGTCGCGACAGGTGCTACTCTGACGTAGCAGCCGATGAAGAACCGTGAAATCCAGGCAGCTTGGAAGTATCACGATGGCACGAAACACTCCTATTCGAGTGTTCGTAACCATCCTCACCTCTTGGACTGGGCGAATCGGCCGCAGTCTTTCAAAATCTACCCAAAGATAGAGCCTCTTCCACTGCCGCGGGACGTGCCGCAAACAAGGGTGACCGCGCTCTCCGCAATCTCGGAACCGGCGCCTTCGTCGCGGGCTGATTCGGTTCCTGGCCTTCAGGACCTGGCGCGCCTCCTCTATTTCTCGGCAGGGATTACCAAACATCGGGCATATTCGGGTGGGGAAATCTACTTTCGCGCCGCAGCTTGCACTGGAGCTCTGTACGAAATCGAACTATACGTCGTGACGGGCGATCTCCCGGGCCTCGATGCCGGCGTGTATCACTTCAATCCGGCGGATGTATCCCTACGGCTTCTGCGAAAAGATGATTTTCGGGGAAACCTGGCTCAGGCGACGGCGATGGAACCCGCGGTGGCTCAAGCGCCCGCCACGATCATCTGCACCGGAACATACTGGCGGAACG
>JBAVUV010000957.1:0-1913 GCA_049696955.1 Candidatus Sulfotelmatobacter sp.
AGGGCGGCGATCTTCAAGTAAAGGTTGAAGGGCTCGGTGGGATTGAGATAGACCAACTTCTCAGACATGCCATTGTCTCGAAGCGCCTTCATAATGGGGCGCTGCATGACTTCGTAGATTTTCTCCACCTTCCACCAGCAGGCGAAAAAGCCCACCGCCACGGCTGCGATCGAATAAACGAGGCGGGTGCGCAGCTCCTCGAGGTGGTCGAGGAAGCCCATGGTTGGCATGGCGTCGCGCTTCGGGTCGTTCTCTAAAGCGCGGGTCAGGTTTTCAAACATGCGAATCCTGCGCGGTTGAGGCGACCTCTGGCTCAGCCACGGATGCGGGAGGGGCGGCTGGGGATATATCTGAATTCTGTGCGATCACGTTCGCGGCGGCTAAATTCGAAGTAGCTGAACTGCTGCCCGCAAGTGTCGCCTCGGCGGGAGCGGCTAAAGTTGCGCGCGATTCTTGCGGAGCAGCCTCGCTGGTGGCGGGATTCAAACTAAGACTGGCGACCGCGCCTTGAGGCGGCGCAGCGGGAGGCAGAATGGTTTGCTTCTTCTCGACCTCTAAATGCGCGATCTCGGTCTCGATCTGCGATTTGAATTCGTTCGAGGCGCGGCGAAGTTCGGCGAGCAGACGTCCAGCCTGACGGGCGATCTCCGGTAGCTTCTTTGGCCCGAATACAACCAGGGCCAGGACGAACAGGAAGATCGTCTCGGAAAAACTCATGAGTTCATCATAATGCGGGAGCGCTTGGGCGGCAATATTTTGAGTTCGTTTGCCTTCATATCCGCAGCCAGTTTCGATGATTGCTCCTGAAGAAACGCTACGGGGACGGCTTGAGAACTACCGTGTTTCTTTCGTCGCCAGCGATGATGCGATAGAACCTTTTCAGATCTTCGGCCTTGTTTACGGGCACGCTTAGCTCTTTGACTTCAAAGGTCCGGGTGTAGTCGACTACGTTGCCGTTCACGACTGTCTTTGAATGATAACTGGCGAAGCCGTAGTCGGCGTCCACAGGGGGCGGAACATCGTCCACCACATATCCGGACGGAATTGTGATTTCGAACGTGTCGGTATCTTGAGCAGGTTCTTCAAATTCGATGGGGAACTTCCTTGGTTCTTTTGTCTCCAGCAATGCTGAGCCGTCCATTCCGAGCACGCGAGGACGGACCAGCAACAGGTTACCGGCGTTCTTGGCGTAGTTGGGAGACTCGAACGAATAGTTGAAGCCGAAAGGCCGGTCGGTCTGCTGGACGTTGAGGAGAGCCGCATGGGTGATTTGAAAACTTCCCAGGGAGCCGGCCAGCAGCTCCTCGATTGGCTTGATGCGGTCGGCGTCTTTGCTTACGGTGCGTAATCGCCGCCGTTCTGTGGAAGCGCGCTCGCCCAGGCGCAATTCTTCTACGTTGCCCTTCAATGTGCCATTCGTATCCAGGGTCAGCTTGGCGGTGCGGCGGATGCTGTTCATCGAAGAGGGCTGCTGCGGGAGCTCGATCAATTCGCCGCCGTCGGGAGTTACGAGGAGGCCATAGTTGGCCTGGAGATAGCCGGGCAGTTGGCCAAAGGGGATCAGGTCGTTCGTGGGATCGAAGAAGAGAAGCTTGCCAAGTTTGGGATGCTGGACGGTGGCAATCAGCGAGGGGTCGCTAAGTCCCTCGGGCAACTTGATCGCTAGAATCGCATGATTGAAACCATGATGAGCCGGAGTGTTGGGTGTAACTGCGCCGCGTTCGGTGTAGATGACGACGTGGTAGGAGTCAATTCCAATCTCGTGCAGCATTGATCGCAGCAGTGTGGCTTTGTCTTTGCAGTCGCCGTAGCGGTGCGCATAAACGTCAGCTGCGGGATGCGGTTGCCAGCCACCAATACCAAGCTCAATCGCGACATAACGGATGTCCCGCTGTACGAAAGTCGCGATCGTC
>JBAVUV010000958.1:0-5202 GCA_049696955.1 Candidatus Sulfotelmatobacter sp.
CGCAATAACCGCACGTCGGGCTCGCTTCCTTACTCCGGCTCTTTGCGATTAAACCGGTTCATCGCCGCCGCCGGACCGTCTCTCAAAATCATCTTCACTGCTTCTTCCACGGTATCAAGCACGCCGTCGATCACCGCCAGATCGGCCTTGCGCATCGGCGCCAGCAAATATCGCTGGCCATCGTCCAGCTTGTGCTCCGGGGCCACGCCAATCCGGATGCGCAAAAAACCCTGCATATCCAGCGCCCCAATGATCGATTCAATCCCGTTATGCCCCGCTGAACTCCGCCGCGTATGAATCCGCAGCATGCCCAGCGGAAAATCCAGCTCGTCCTGAATCACAATCAAATCCGATTCCGGCTTCGCCTCGTACTCTGCTATCAACTCCCGCACCGACAGCCCGCTGAGATTCATGTAAGTCTCAGGCTTGGCCAGCAGTACCGTTTCGCCTTCAATCACCGCCCGCGCCGTCAACGCCCGGCACTGCCGGTTTCGAATCTCAACTCCCAGATCGCTCGCAATCCGGTCGACCGCAAGAAATCCAACGTTATGCGGCGAAAACTGATATTCGATTCCAGGATTGCCCAGCCCGACGATCAGTTTCACGCCACCATCCCAAACCAGAAAAAGAAAGCCCGCAGTGCAATAACCAATGTGGGAACAGCCGCCCTCGGCTGTGTCTTTGTCATTCTGAGCAAGCGCTGTTTGCGCAGCGAGGAATCTGGTCGAGCCGCGCCACGCGTCGCGTGCTTTGCGACGCAGGACTGGCGCGTTTGGCTCGCTTCCTTATTTCTTCTCCTTCTTCTCAGCCTTCTTTTCCGGCTTCTCAGCCGCACCCTCGCCCTCTTCTTCAGTCTCCGCCTTGCCCTTCTTGATAACCTCAGGCTCGGCCGGAGCAGCTCCCGCTTCCGCCGCCACCGCTTCCGGAGCAGCCACAACTTCTTCCTTCACGCTGGTGACGTGAGCCACCGGCTGGTTCGCGTCCGTCAGGAATTCCAGCTTTTCGTTGTGCGGCAAATCCGAAACGCGCAGAACTTTCCCAAACGTCAGCTCGCTCACATCCACATCGATGTGGCCCGGAATGTCTCCCGGCAAACACTCGATCTCAACCTCGCGCAGGATCTGTTCCAGAATTCCGCCCTCCGTCTTTACTCCCACCGGAACGCCCTGCAGCACGATCGGCACACTAACCCGCAGCGCTTTATCCATCGCGATCCGCTTCAGATCGATGTGCAACAGATGGCCCTTGATCGGCTCATATTGCCAATCCACAATCATGGCCTTGGTCTTGTCGCTGCCATCCAGAGCCAGATCAAAAATCGAGTTGTGCCCGCTCTCCGAGCGCAAAATTCGCAGCACATGCCGCGGATCGACACTCACCGGCATCGCATCTTTGCCCGCCCCATAGACCACCGCGGGGATTTTGCCTTCACGCCGCACGCGCCGGGCATGATTCTTCGTGCCCGCTTCTCGCGGCTGCGCTTCCAAAACATTCTGTTCCAAAGTAGTTGCCATAATTTCAATTTCCCTTACGTAAATAATTTGCTGACTGAAGTCTCTTCGTGAATCGATTGAATCGCCCGCCCAATCAAGCCCGCAATCGAAAGCACCATAATCTTGGATTCGCCCTTGGCTTCCGCCGTCAGCGGGATCGTATTGGTTACCACAACATGCTCGATGGCAGAATCATGAATATTTTCCACCGCCGGATTGGAGAGCACCGCATGCGAGGCGCAGGCATAAACCGAGGTCGCTCCATTTTGCAGCAGCGCCGCCGCCGTCTTCACCGTGGTTCCCGCCGTATCGATCAGGTCGTCAATGATCAAACAAGATCGCCCCTTAACGTCGCCGATCACATTCATGACCTCGGCTACGTTCATTTCCACCCGGCGTTTGTCCACAATCGCCAGCGCCGCATCCACTTTCTTGGCGAAAAACCGCGCCCGTTCCACGCCGCCCGCATCCGGCGAAACCACGGTGAGGTTAGGCAAACTCAACTTCTTGAAATGATCCACCAGCACCGGTGACGCAAACAAATGATCCACCGGGATATTAAAGAATCCCTGAATCTGCGGCGTATGCGGATCGACAATCAAAGCCCGGTGAGCCCCTGCGGTAGTCAACAAATCCGCCACCAGTTTCGCCGAGATCGGCACCCGCGGCTTATCTTTGCGATCCTGCCGTGCGTATCCAAAGTAGGGCATCACCGCCGTGATCCGCCGCGCCGACGCGCGCTTGAACGCGTCGATCATCAGCAGCAACTCCATTAAATTCTCATCCACCGGCCGGCAAGTTGGCTGCATCACAAATACGTCGCAGCCGCGCACGTTCTCCTGGATCTGGACGTATACCTCGCCATCCGCAAAGCGCTTCACCATGGCCTGGCCACGCGGCATCCCGAGAAAATTGCAAACTTCATCGGTAAGAGCCTCGTTCGCCGTGCCGCCAAAAATCTTGAACTTCTCGTCCACCCGCGCTCGCGGCTTGCGTTCCGACTTCTCCTCGGGCATAGGGGGAGCCTGTTTCCCGGCCTTCTCCGTCTTTTCCGCGTCCGTCGGCGTCACCAAAGTGGCCATAGTTAGCTCTCAGCTGTCAGCTCTCAGCCGTCAGTCAAAGCCCGTGCTCCCGCACCTCAGAGCTGATAGCTGAAGGCTGACAGCGATTCTCTGGCTGGGCCGCTAGGATTCGAACCTAGACAAAGTGCTCCAAAGGCACTTGACCTACCATTAGTCGACGGCCCAGTAGAAGCTATTGTTGATTTTTTGATTGCTGATTGAAACCCGCTTCGACCAGCACTCTCATTGTCAATCAACAATCAAAAGTCAACAATCAAAAATTCTGGACCGGCCACCGCCCATGTGGCCACGGCCGCCTCGGCCGTGCAAGCGATGGCGAAGCCGAGCGCCCCAAACCACGGACCTCTCACCCAGCGAAAATCCCGCGCCAGTACTCTTTTCGCGTGATCGTTTCCGTCGCCTGCGCCGCCCAACCTTGCCTGTGTAACTTGGCCACCGCCGCGCCCGCCGCCTCTTTCGAAGCGAACAGCCCGTACAACGTTGACCCGGAACCCGACAGCGACGCGTATTTCGCGCCCGCGCGTTCCAGCGCCCTCTTACCTTCACTCAGCTCGGGATATTCAGGAAAGACGACTTCTTCAAAGTCGTTCTTGATCCCGGCCCGGACAAGCTCGAGAAGCGGATTCTCGGCCCGGCCCCTTCCAAAAGGAGCACCGGAGTAACTCTCGCTCAGCCACGCAGAAAACCCACGGCCAAGCAAACTCATTCTATCGGATGCCTTCCCCACCGTCAATTTCGCCTCCAGGTTTTGTGTAGGGACAGCCGCCCTCGGCTGTCCAGCCGGGCGAAGCCCGGCTTTCCTCTCAGCCCCATTGTCAAGCGTGGAAGAGCGGCGCTTCAGCGCCGCGTCACTATCCAAAGATGAAATGGGCTTTAGCCCCTGAAGCTCCGCCATCCTCCGGTCCCATTCCGCAAACGCCTTCGGCGTCGACACCCCCAGCTCCGGCGTCACCACCACACAAGCCGTCGCCGGCAAATCCGCCAGCGGATACACCAACTCCCCGCGCCCCACTCCCAACACCGTCCCGCCCACCAGAAACAACGGCAGATCTGATCCCACCTCCGCCGCAATCCGCAATCGCTCCTCTGAAGGCAAAGTTTTCTTCAGAACCCGTTCCAAACCCAGCAGCGCGGCCACCGCATTCGAGGAAGCTCCCCCCATTCCACCCTGCACCGGCAACCGCTTCTCAATATCGATGGTGACTCGTCCCTTGCTCTTCATTGCCGCCATCGCCATCTCGACCGTGCGGTAGCAGGTATTCGATTCATCCCTCGGAACTCTCGCGTCGGCGCAACGAATCTCAATCCCACTCCCGCGTCCAACGCTCACGCCAACGAAATCGTGCAGCCCGATCGTCTGATAGACGGTGAGCAGTTCATGAAAACCATCGTCCCGCGCTGCGCCAATGCGCAGCCCGAGATTAATCTTCGCGAAGGATCGAACCCGTACCGTCATGGAAGCAAGATTGTAAGCCATTCAAGATGGAGGACAAGAATCCACACCACTGCCGAACCGCGGTTTCTCTTCGTCTCAACCTTCACCCGCCCCGCCAGTTCCACCACCTTGGTAATCTCGACTGGTTACGAAAATTGGCGCACCCTAATTCTGTGATCCCGATCACACGAACCGTGTTCGCACGGCCCTCCCGATTGGGATAAAGACGACCGCAAAACAAAGGTTCGCATCGGCGGCCTTTTTGCAGCGCTGTCCGCAAGCCAGTGCAAGTCGTCGCCCGTGAAAAGTGACTCAAATTTTTGGCCCGCGTTCCACGACGATCGCGCATCGGTCGCGTGTAACGGACGGCTTGTCAGGGGTGTAGTTATGCGCAGTTTGATTGCTCGTTATCTCTTACTGGTTCTTCCCCTCGCATTTACAACGGCTCATGTCGCCGCACAGGATGGCTACAGAGTAATCTCCGTTAGCGACGGTGGCTCGATCTCCGGCAACGTAAAATGGTCCGGCCCACAACCGCGAGAGCTTGATTTTCCCGTTACAAAAGATGCGCAAATCTGCGATCCGAATGGCAAGAAGACCGTCAGCCTCGAGCGTCTGATCGTCGGTCCCGAGGGCGGCGTTGCCAACACCGTCGTCTATCTGAAAAATATCTCCGCCGGCAAAGCCATGGAACTTCCCGAGCAGCGGCGTCACCTCGACCAGAAGCATTGCCGTTACATCCCGCACATTCTTCTCGTCCCGCAAAATGCCGATCTGCAAATGCAAAGCTCCGACGCCACTCTTCACACCATCCACATGGATGGCGCAGCCAGCTACAACCTGCCCTTTCCTTTCCCCAACCAGATCACTTCGCGCAACATGTCTCGACCCGGCCTGGTAAACCTTCGTTGCAACGGCGGCCATGTCTGGATGAATGCCGAGATGATGGTGGTTACAAATCCTTATTACGCCGTCACCGACGAGAGCGGACGATTCGAATTCAGAGACGTTCCTCCCGGCACCTATCAGATCGTTGCCTGGCATGAAGGTTGGGGACTGGCCGGCAAAGAACAGGCCTACGACGTCCTCACCGAACACACCGTGCAGCGCCCCATCTTCACCGAAGCAAAAACCTGGGAACACTCCGTAACCGTCACCGCCAATCAAGGCAGCACAGTCAACTTCGCGATCG
>JBAVUV010000959.1:0-2861 GCA_049696955.1 Candidatus Sulfotelmatobacter sp.
TTTCCATTTCCTCCCGGGTGGGCTTGGCCCGCACGTATTCCCGCTTTTCGATTTCCTGGGTGGCGAGAATGCGCGCGTTGTCATCAGCGATCAGTAACTGGTACAGGGCATCGTCGGTTAGATCGGCGGGGTCAAGCAGTTGCCCCTGTTCGTAGGCCTGGCGGACCAGCAATCGCTTGACCGCTAGCATCAGCCCCGGCTCGCGCCGAAGAATACTGGAGATGGTGGCGGCAGCCAGCGAGATCTTGGGCTCTGCGTCTTCTCCGTTGAGTTCGTCGTCCGGCCCAGTATTTTGCGCTGCGTCTTCTCGATTGCGGTCCTGCTGTGCCCAGGCTTTTTCCTGGCCTGTGCTGGCCAGCAGGCAGACTCCGAGGACTACAGCACACAACCGGCGCCATCGAAGGCGAGCAATGCGTTTCGCTGGGAGCATGAGTATTGAACCTGGCCGGGCGGGAAAACTTTGTTTTGGGAAAGCGTTGGAAATTCTCAGCTACGAGACTTGGATTCTGCGACCGGCTCCAGGTCGATTTCATCCACTTCCACGGCCACGGAACGCATGATCAGGTCCAACGAAAAGACCACGCGGCAGCGCTCTTTGCGGCGCACGACGATGCCCTCAAGCCCCTGCATGGGTCCGCCACAGACGCGCACGCGCCGGCCGGCACATAAGTAAGGATGCGGTTCCAGGCAGCCGCCGCGGGACAGGCGATCACGCAAAGCGTCGATTTCGGTCGGCGGGAGTACCGCAGGCTCTCCGTTAAAGCTCACCAGCCGTACCGCACTCGGCAACTGGAGAACTCGCAGTCTGTCCTTCAGCGCAAAGTGAACGAAAACATAGCCGGGGAATAGAGCCAGCTCCAGCTCCTTGCGGCGATCTTTCCAGCGCCGCGCTGAGCGATAAAGCGGAAGAAAACAGGAAATATTGCGTTGCTCGATCTGCTGTGCGACGCATTTTTCATGGCGCGGACAGGTATAGAGTGCATACCAATTCGGCTGTTCTCGAAGGTCGGGCAAATCGCATCGACGGCCAGCCAGTGCGGATGGCTCGCGGTCACTTCGAATCTTGTCGGATAGGTGCATGTGTTTCCCCGGGTGCAGCTTCGCCCCGTCGGCTACATCCGCCGAATACTTCAATCTTTACTTTCAGAAACCTGGACACCCGCTTGCCGATCGGTTGGCGCTTCGCGGTGAAGCCGAAGCCTTTTCCGTCAACCGGTCAATTTTGGGCCACTCCAACCAAGATCGGACGCTCCCGCACCGCATTCAAAATTCCAGCTTCGGAGCTCTCCAGCGCCTTGGTTCGAATATCGACCACCGCCCAATAGAAAATTCCCCGGTTCTGTTCCGGCGCTAGGGCCAGAATCCGCATACCCGGATGCCGGCCCAGGAGAAATCCGCACTGACCCAGCCGCTTCTCCGGTTCGTCCATTGCGATGATGAGAACGTCGGGCAGCACCTGTTCCACAATCTCGGCCAGTTCGCCCTCGTTCTGCACTTCACCCACAACTTCAATATCGGGCTGGTCGGCGATCGTAGCCAAGACCAATTCCCGCATCAGCCGCGGATGATTTGCCACCAATACACGAACTCGTCTCACGGAGAATTCCCCAGCCCAGAGCATAGGTCGACCTATTCGGCGGGCACAAGGTTCAAAAGAGATCTATGCGGGATCCGATTGGAAGTAAGTCGGGAGTATCGATTGGAGAGGAACAAAAAGGGCGGGAGCAGTACCAATCCGCGTACCAATTACCTTACTGAACGGTACTAATACGTGGCTGGCCAGATGGACTTTACTGCCGGGTGGATCCGCGCGGAAAGCTGCGACAGGAGAAATTCGCCAAGCATCTTCAAGCAGCGGGTCATGCAGGTTGAAGACCGATGCAGAATCACGGGCGTGATGAATCCGATTCCACTTACGAGCTAGCCACTGCAAGCCTTGGCGGGATTCGAGCAATGAGGAACGGCTCAACGGCGAAAACGGACTTCTGTTGACCCCGACAATAGAGCATTGCGCCGTGGATCGCGCTGAGAGAATCCGAGCAGAATCGGCCCGGTCAGCGCGAATGGATAGGACTCCGGCACTCGTTCAGGTGCTGCACTCTCCATCAGACAATCTACTTCTCTAATCGAATCGGTCCTTCCCATCTCCTTGCAAACCCGGCAAGAGAGTCCGCAGCCGGGGCGAACCAATCACTCAAGTACTTCTTCGGAGGCCAACTAAAGGTTCCTTCCGCAGGCCAGAACTGGATGGCAAAATCGTCCCAGAACTCACTCTGAGTGAGAGCAACGGGAACCTTCCTTCCTCTATTAAGCAGGTTTCCGTAACGAAACGCACGTAACTGGAGAACCAAGTATCCAATAGCAAAGGTGAACACGTAAATCTCCAAGTCGTGCCAGAGACTGTTGTTTGGCGTTTCGTGAGATGAAATGACGTACCCCCAAAAAGCGCACGTAGCCGTGGCGGCGGAGAGTGCAGCGATCCACATGTGAACATCAGGGGGAATCTGACGCTTCGCTCTGAATTGTTCGCGGGCGGCTCTGGTAAAGAACGGTTCCCGTTCGGGATTGACGCAGTTCGCTATAATCGCATTCTTAAAAGTAAACGCGGCAAGCTTAGTCACGTCGCGGGGTGTGAAGTACATGCTTGCGCCATCTCTAATGATGCCGGACAGTTGCGGTTGGACGGCGGTTTCCAGATCGCTCATTCAACCATTATTGCAATCCGCACAGACCGCTTTAACTTTCCGGTCAAACGATTTCATCTTGCCCTGAGTGGTTTGAGAAGTTTCTGGATCGATACTTCTCCAACTGAACTCTTGCTCGATAAATAATTTGCCAATCCAATCGCTCCACGGATGTTC
>JBAVUV010000960.1:0-8052 GCA_049696955.1 Candidatus Sulfotelmatobacter sp.
GCGGGCGCGTTTGATGCGTCGCAAAAAGCTGTGTATCGGGACAATATGCAGTCGTATAGCACAACTGAACCGGGAATCGACCTGACCTCGACTTCGTTTCTCATGTGGTCGTGGAGATTAGCCAAGCGCCCCAGCTTTTGATGCAGGGATTATAATTGCGGCCACCGATGGCACTGACATCTGGCTCCAAGCTGGGTCCTTACGAAATTCAATCGCCGCTGGGCGCGGGAGGCATGGGCGAGGTTTACCGCGCCCGCGACGCACGCCTTAACCGCGACGTGGCAATCAAGATTCTTCCGGCATCATTCTCTGCCGACCCCGATCGGTTGGCGCGCTTCGCGCAGGAATCTCGCGCGGCCGCGGCACTCAACCATCCAAACATTTTATCGATCTACGACATTGGTGAGGAGAATGGCGCGCCCTACGTAGTCTCTGAACTGCTCGAAGGCGAAACACTGCGGGATCGTTTGCGCGATGGCGCAATTCCCTCCCGCAAGTCCATCGATTACGCGAGGCAGATCGCGAGCGGACTGGCCGCGGCTCACGAAAAGGGCATTGTGCATCGCGACCTGAAGCCGGAAAACATTTTCATCACTCACGATGGACGGGCCAAAATTCTCGATTTCGGGCTGGCCAAGTTTACCCGTCCGGAAGCAGATGCTTCGGGCGAAGCACCCACGCAGCAAGTCGTGGGCACCGATGCCGGTACGGTTATGGGGACCGTTGGCTACATGTCCCCGGAGCAGGTGCGCGGCAAGCCGGCTGACGCGCGTTCCGACATTTTCTCCTTCAGCGCCATTCTTTACGAGATGCTTTCAGGGAAACGTGCGTTTCATGGCGACTCTGCCGTCGATACGATGAGCGCGATTCTCAAAGAGGATCCGCCCGATCTCACCGAGACCAATCGCAACGTCGCGCCGGCTCTCGAACGCATTGTTCGCCATTGCCTGGAAAAAAATCCTGCGGAGCGTTTTCAGTCCGCTCGCGACGTGGCTTTCAATCTTGGTGCGCTCACCGACATCTCGACATCGGGCCGCGTCGGCGTACGTGCAATGCCGGAGGAGTCCTCCTCTCGACGCTGGTTGTTGCCGTTGCTGGGTGGATTGCTCTTGCTCGCGTCGTGGATTGGAATTTATTGGCTCGCTCATCGTGCGACCGCCGCCAATCCAATCTTTCACGAGGTCACCTTTCGCAACGGTACGATCTGGGCCGCTCGCTTTGCCCCGGACGGACAGACCATAGTTTACGGTGCTGCGTGGGAAGGCCAGCCGCAGGAAATCTTTTCCACACGCTTTGACAGCACCGACTCGCGCACCCTCGGCTTGTCGCCCGCACAAGTCCTTTCCATCTCTTCGAAAGGCGAGATGGCGATCTCGCTGAATCCCCGCACCACCGGGGCATTCGCGCAGGGGGGAACTCTGGCGCGCGTACCGTTGGCGGGAGGCGCGCCGCGCGAAGTGCTTGACCAGGTGTTTTGGGCTGACTGGGCGCCCGACGCTCAGTCGCTCGCCGTTATTCGGCCCAGCACGATCGGACAACTGCACCTGGAATTTCCCATTGGCAATGTGATCTATGAACCGCGGGGCTGGGTCAGCCATGTGCGCTTTTCACCCAACGGAAATTTTCTCGCGATCGTCGATCATATCGCTGGCGGGGACGATGGCCGGGTCGTCATTATCGACACGCATGGCAATGCGAAGGCGAGTTCGTCCTTTTACTCCAGCGTAGAAGGATTGGCATGGGCTCCGAATGGCAAGGAAGTATGGTTCTCCGCAGTGCCCGGCGGATCGGAGCGTTCGATCTACGCCGTGGATTTTTCGGGAAAGGAAAGGCTCATCTACCGCGCTCCGGGTGGGCTGACGCTCAACGATATCAGCCGTACCGGCCTGGTTCTGCTGACCGCTGATAAAGCCCGCATGAGCCTTGCCGCTCTCGCACCCGGCGAAACCCGCGAGCGCAGCCTTACCTGGTTTGACTGGTCGCTGCTCGCTGATATGTCGCGCGATGGCAAGACCATCGTGTTCTCCGAGACCGGTGAAGCTGAGGGAACGAACTACAGTATTTTTCTCCGCAAGACCGATGGCTCTCCGGCGATCCGGCTGGGCGACGGCGGCTTCGCATCCCTCTCTCCCGATGGTCAATGGGTGGTATCGACCGTGGGAGCACCGGCGAAGCTCATGTTGCTGCCAACAGGCGTCGGTGAACCGAAGCAGCTTACCGATGACAAAATCGATCACTTCGATGTTGCCTGGCTGCCGGACAGCAAATCGATTATTTTTTCTGACGCCGAATCCGGACATGGCCCGCGCACTTACCTGTTGGACCTACAGGGCGGCGGCGCGCCACGGGCTCTAACTCCCGAGGGCATGGTAGGTTTTACTGTCACGCCAGACGGCAACGATATTCTCGCCCACGATCGGAAACGTCAGCTTTGGCTTTATCCGATCGCTGGTGGGAGCGCTCGGAAACTGGATTTCTCTCCTGGCGCAGACGAAGTTATTGTTGGCCTGTCAGGCGATGGCAAGAACTTGCTGGTAGCGACGCGTGGAGTACCGCTCAAAATTGACCGAGTAGACCTTTCTACTGGCCGACGGGAACCCTGGAAGGAAATTGCTCCCGCCGATCTTGCCGGCGTACAAGGTATCCCAACCGTCAGATTTAGTGCCGACGGAAAATCTTATGCCTACTCCACTCTGCGCGTGCTATCGGATCTCTATGTGGTCGATGGATTGAAATAGAACTGATTGAAATAGAACTGATCTCACATGCCCATCAAATGTATGGTCGCGATGCCCACTCGGACAATGCTCGCACGCGAATACGGCGCATCCGCACCCGCTACGCGAATGTACTTTCCAATCATGTGAATGTACCTTCGGGCCGTTGACCAGAGTTCTTATCCAGCCTAAAGTTCCGCCAACGTTCGACACTTCTTTCCTCACCTGAGGAAAGAATCCCTGTGTGGGATTCCGCTCCCACAGTGCTGTTCCGTTCGCGGTGAGCGCGGCACTGGCGCAATTCGCCGGACCGCAGCTTGAACCGAACAGCTAAGGCCAACCTCGCGCGCCGCCGTCGCCAAAAAGAAATCGCGAGCTGGAAGTGTGTCTATCCCCCTGATTGAGGTGCAACATGAACCGCAGGCATCTGATCGTCGCAGTGGTAAGTATCGCACTTGCAAACATCAACCTCTCTCCGCTTCACGCGCAATCCGATCCCGGTCCTCGCCCCGGTCCCGCAGCCGCGGGAAGTTTCTATCCCAGCCTGGGCCCTAAGGAACAAGTCTTTTTCAACCAGGCTCAACTTCGCTTTCAAGAAGTGGATTCAGTCTCAGGCGGCATCGCTGGCGAAACCGGAAGCGGGCTCGGTCCAACATTTAACGGCAATAGCTGCGCTCAGTGCCACGCCCAGCCAACAATCGGAGGAAGCAGTCCAGGCATAGCCAGTCCGCAGAACCCGATTCAGAATCCGCAGGTAGCACTCGCCACATTGGATGGCGCCACGAACACCGTCCCCGCATTCATTACTGAAAACGGCCCGGTGCGTGAGGCACGTTTCATCAGGACCTCGACCGGCGCGCCCGATGGCGGAGTCCACGGCCTCTACACCATCACCGGCCGCTCCGATGCCACGGGCTGCTCGCTGGCACAGCCGGATTTTGCTGCGGCGCTCTCCGAGCACAATGTGATCTTCCGCACACCCGCGTCACTATTTGGCTTGGGCCTGGTGGAAGCTACGCCCGATGCAACTTTGCAGGCCAACCTCGCCGCCACGCAATCGGCGAGAGCGGCACTTAGAATTGGCGGCGTCTTCAATACCAGCGGCAACGACGGCACGATTACTCGTTTCGGCTGGAAGGCGCAAAATAAATCGCTGGTGATTTTTTCCGGAGAAGCTTACAACGTCGAGCAAGGAGTATCGAACGAGAGCTTTCCCAACGAGCGCAGCGCAATTCGGGGATGCGTGTTCAACGGCTCTCCGGAAGACGCGAGCAACATGTTGAACCAAAATACGAACAGCCCCAACTACGGAACCGCTCTGGGCACGGTATCGGAAATGTCCTCTGATGTTGTGAACTTTGCGGAGTTCATCCGCCTTTCAGCTCCAGCGACGCCCGCGGCTCCAACTGCATCCACCCGGAATGGAGCATCTTTGTTCAACAGCCTTGGATGCAGTCTCTGCCACTCGCCTGTTCTTACCACTGGCGCTTCTCCCTACACTGGAATGTCGAGTGTCGCCTACAACCCCTACTCTGATTTTGCCCTGCACCATATGGGTTCGGGGCTGTCGGATGGCATCCAACAAGGCGGGGCCGGGCCTGACCAATTCCGCACGGCTCCGCTTTGGGGCCTGGGACAGAAACTCTACTTCCTTCACGATGGCCGCACCACCGATCTGATTCAGGCCATCGAGTCGCACAACAGCAACGGATCCGAAGCGAGCATGGTGATCCACAGATACAACTCTCTGAGAGCTTCGCAAGTACAGGATCTTTTGAATTTCTTGCGCTCGCTGTGAGGGACGTAAGATCAGCGGCGTTTTCAAGTAGATCGGGAACGACGGAGAGCTCTTCAGGCTCTCCGCCGTTTTACTTTTTCAAACTTCCAGCGCGTGGCCTTGCCGACAAACTCTTTCTCCCAGAGACCGAATGCGACACGCGGACGAACGGCAAAGACCGGCTCCTTCATGGAAAGAATGTCCTGCTCTATTCCCTTCATGTCAAACTTATATTTGCGCTCGTAGGTGGGCAGGAATTTTCGGCGCGCAGCCAGGTCGGCAATTTCCGCGGTGCCTTCCACGATGACGGCTTCGCTTGCGTGCTCCGTGCATACGACGCACGCGGCATTTTCCGCCAGGTTTCGCGCCTTCCGCGATTTCCTGCCCGTGCTGAACAGGAATTGACCGTTTTGCCACAAGCCCCACACCACCATCGTGTGCGGGGATGCGCCTGGCTTGACCGTGGTGATCCAGTAGTTGTGAGATTTCTTCAGGCGCTGTTCGGCCCAGGTCCATGGCAGCAATCCTTTATTGCCTTCAGGAAGGCCATACCCCGGCGCGTGCGGACGGCTCGCTTTCGGTTTATCGATTCCGGCTGGAACCTTTTTCCTAGGCATGAAGTTAACCTGATTTTACCGGCGCGGCTAAACTTCCAGATTTTTCCGCGTCCACTGGTCTATGCGATCCAGCGCCTGCTGCAGGTTCTCCAGCGAATTGGCTACGCTGAAGCGCAGGTAGCCCTCGCCAAACTCGCCAAATGCAGTCCCGGAAAGCGCAGCCACGCCGGCCTGTTCCAGCAGTGCATCGGCCAGCGGCTTCGATTTCCACCCGGTCTTGGTGATGTTGGGAAAAACATAGAAAGCGCCCTTAGGCATGCGGCAGGAAAAACCTCTGATCTTATTCAACCCGGCGACAAATACATCGCGGCGGCCCTTGAACTCGTCGCACATGTGATCGACAGAACTCTGATCTCCGCGGAGGGCTTCGATCCCGGCCATCTGGGTAAAGCTGGCGGTGCAAGAATTCGAATTCGTCATCAGTCGCGTGATTTGCGCCGCCAAATCCGCACGCATCACGCCATAGCCCATACGCCATCCGGTCATAGCGTAAGTTTTCGAAAAGCCGTCGAGCAGGATGGTACGCTCCTGCATGCCGGGGACGGACATGATGGAGAAGTGCTCCCCCTCAAACAGCAAGCGGCTGTAGATTTCGTCGGACAAAACAAGAATGTTCCGGTCGCCGATAATTTTCGCGACTTGTTCAACATCTTTGCGCTGCATCACGCCGCCGGTGGGATTATGCGGCGAATTCAGGATGATGAGTTTGGTGCGGTCGGTGATCAGCGGAGCCAGTTCGTTTATGTCGAGCGAGAAATCATGCGCTTCGCGGAGTTGGATGGGAACAGCTTTTCCGCCGACGTAATGAATCATGGATTCGTAAATCGGGAATCCGGGGTTTGGATAAATTACCTCATCTCCTTCATCAATCAATGCCATGATCGTGAAGAAAATAATAGGCTTGCCCCCTGGAACCACGACCACCTCTTCGGCCGCAACTTTAACCCCACGGGTGCGGCTTACATAATCGGCAATCGTCTGGCGAAGATCGGGCAGACCGGCCGATGGGCCGTAATGAGTCCATCCGTTATGAAGCGCATGGACTCCGGCCTCGATCACGTTTGCTGGAGTATCAAAATCCGGCTCGCCGATTTCCAGATGGATGATGCTTTTGCCCTGACGCTCGAGTGCGCGCGCTTTGTTCAGAACTTCAAAAGCGGTCTCGGTGCCTAGCCGCGACATGCGGCGCGCAAGTTGCAGTTCGTGTTGCGTGGTGGGGGCCATATTGACCAACGCTCCTAAGAAGCCAAGTGGGACATTATACGCTGCAGAAGATCGCCCAACGGTCGGTGTCGCGGCCCTTGTTGACGAGATCAGTAATCGGACGAGATTAGTAATCGAATGAAGCGTGAATCGGAAATTATTCCGAGACGCTGTGTTCTTCGTTTTGCGAGCGCAACACGCGATCCACAGAATAGGGCAGGCGGTGCCTGGGCTCGTGGTAGTGGCGGACTTGCATCTCGCCGAGCAGGCCGATGGCGAGAAGGTTCAACCCACCGAGCAGCAGGCCCATTGCTGTCATCATCAGCGGACCATGCTCGCCCATGACCGGAACGTGGCGGAGAAATTTCTCCGCTCCCAGCCACGCCACAATGCCGCTGCCGCCGAACATGCTGAGTGCTCCGAGAGTTCCGAAGAAGTGCAGCGGGCGGGAAAGATAGCGCAACAAAAAGCGAATGGTGATGAGATCAAAGAAGACACGGAACGTGCGAGAGATTCCGTAGTGCGAAATGCCGCGCTCGCGGTTCACGTTGCGAATGGGAACTTCGCAAATCGATGCGCCGTACCACGACGCTAAAGCTGGAATAAAGCGATGCAACTCGCCATAGAGCGGCACCTGCTCCAGAATCTCGCGGCGGTAGGCCTTGAAGGTGGTGCCGAAGACATGAATATCGACGCCGCTCAACTTGGCCATGAGCCAGTTCGCAACCCTGGACGGAATGCGGCGCATCCAGAAATTGTCGATGCGTACTTTGCGCCAGCCGCTGACAATATCGTAACCGGCCGCAATCTTCTCCAGGAAAATTGGAATGTCGGCAGGATCGTGCTGCAGATCGCCATCCATGGCGATAATGTATTCGCCGCGAGCATGATCGAAACCGGCCGCAAGCCCAGCCGTCTGGCCGAAATTGCGGCGGAGTTTCACCACTGTAACGCGGCTGTCTACGGCTGCAATCTCGCGCAACATCGCGAAGGTGTGATCGCTGGAGCCGTCATCCACCAGCACGATTTCGAAAGTCTCGCCCGCCGTCTCCATAACTACTTTCAGGCGGTCGTAGAGATCGGTAACGTTCTCTTGCTCGTTATGCAGAGGGACGACGATGGAGTACTTGGGCACAGTTTTTTTATTATAGCGTGAAGTGTGCGGCGGGAATGTAAATTCGTCGCTAAACGTAACCTTCCGGCGACCCCGTCCGATCACACACTTCGGAATGCAGAGTCCTTAACCCTGCTCTTTCAGCTTCAATCGGGACTTATTTTCTTCCATAAACGCTTTAATATCGTTGGCTGCGCCGAGAAGCCGGTTCCATTGCTCATAATACAGAGTGACCGGGAAGCGGCCCAATCCGTAAACGCTGACTCCGCCTTTTTCTCCAACCTTAAAAATCAGATCGCCGGTGCGCTTCTTCACTTCCACTTCTTTTTCCAGCTGGGACAACCTGGCTTTCAGTTCTTCGTACGTGGGTTCAGACATGCATTCCCCTCGATGATGAAATTTAGCAGCTCTTTCATACTAACTGGTTCATATTAAATAGTTGAGCGCACCTTCCGGGAAGTCCTCTTGCCCAAGCAGAATCCAGTTCACTTGAGCGTAAGATAGCCATCTGAAGGAATGTAAAACCGACGTGGTCAGTCTGGCAATGGCCAAAATTTCAAGCGCCCAAGGTACGGACAAGAACGGGAAACGATTTGCCATCGCTAAGGCGAAATTAGTATCTTC
>JBAVUV010000961.1:0-2533 GCA_049696955.1 Candidatus Sulfotelmatobacter sp.
TGGCGGTAGACGACGGTGCGCTCGGGCAGGCCTTTGGCGCGGGCGGTGCGGATGTAGTCCTGGCTGAGTTCTTCGAGCATGGAGGTACGGACCATGCGGGTGAGGATAGCGGCGAGCGCTCCGCCCATTGTGACGGCTGGGAGAATAAGGTTGGCGAAAGAGCCGGCGCCGGAGACGGGGAGCCATCCCAGCTTGATGGCGAAGAGGAGAATCAGTATTGGTCCAAGGGCGAAGTTGGGGAATGAAAGACCAAAGAGGCTGATGACGGAGATGGCGCGGTCATCCCAGCGGTTGCGACGCTGGGCGGAGCGCACACCGGCGGGGATGGAGAGGATGATTGCGACGAGGAGCGAGGCCAGCGTGAGTTGCAGAGTGTAGGGATAGCGTTGGGTGATCAGGCGCGTGACGCTTTGGTTGTAGCGGAACGATGGGCCGAGGTCGCCGTGCAGGACGCCTTTCCAGTAGCGGATGTATTGGTCGCCGAGCGGGGCATCGAGGCCGTAGGCGTGGCGGGTGGCCTGGATATCGGCGGGGGGTGCGCCTTCGCCGAGCATTTGCTGGATGGGATCTCCGGGGACGAGATGGATCAGGAGAAAGACAAGGGAGACTACCAGCCAGATTACTGGGAGGGTGTAGAGGACGCGTTGGAGGAGAAGTCGCATCAGTTGTTCGTACGCGCAGGTACAGCAGGTCCCTCCACTCCGCATCTCATTCCCTTCGGGAATGAGATGCCCCGGTCGGGATGACAACTTTTAATAAGGGCCGTTAATCGTGCTAGAAACAAAAACCTGTCGAGCTGCGCTCGACGGACAGCCGAGGGCGGCTGTCCCCACACGGCTGTCCCCACAGGGCTGTCCCCAAACGGCTGTCCCCAAACAGTAAAGCATATAACCTGCTCAGTCTCCTGCCTGCTTCGCGGGTTCGGCTTTGCCTTCGGCATTTTTTAGTTTTTCGATTTTCACTTTTGCGATGCGGTGACCTTCCATCTCTTCGACGGTGTAGCGATGGCCTTCGTATTCGAAAGACTCGCCGAGGTATGGGATGCGCTGCAGGCGGGCGAGGATGAATCCGGCGAGGGTTTCGAATCCGGCATCGCGGGGCAGGAGCAAGCCATGCTGGGTTTCGAGGTCGAGAATATTGACTGAGCCTTCGAGGATGAGAACTGATTCGTCTGCTAACGCGGGTTCGGGCGGCGAGATGTCGAATTCGTCTTCGATATCGCCGACGAGTTGTTCGAGAATGTCCTCGACGGTGATTACGCCGGCGGTGGAACCGAACTCGTCGACCACTATGGCGAGATGACGGCGGCGCTGCTTGAATTCGTCCAGCAGTTCCGACAAAACTTTCGTCTCCGGCACTACAAGCACATCGTGCATGATGTGGGCGATCTGAGTTCGAGCAATGCGCGAAGCCAGCGGCTGGCCCGCATTGACCAGCCGCAGCCGCACCCAGCGTACGAGTTCTTTGTAATAAAGAACGCCGACGATGTGTTCCTGTCCGCGCTGCGGGTCGTAAACCGGGATGCGTGAGTGCTGGCCTTCGACCACGCGGTTCAGGGCTTCGTCGAGGGTGAGATCCGAGGGTAAGGAGAAAATGTCCGGGCGCGCCACCATGACCTCGCGGACGGTAATGCTGTCGAGTTCGATGGCGGCGTGGATCATCTCTTCCTGCGACTCGGGAATCTGGCCGAACTGGCGGCT
Organism: Candidatus Sulfotelmatobacter sp.; assembly: GCA_049696955.1. Classification (GTDB taxonomy): domain Bacteria; phylum Acidobacteriota; class Terriglobia; order Terriglobales; family Acidobacteriaceae; genus Sulfotelmatobacter. The sequence continues at coordinate 1,701 of JBAVUV010000961.1, forward strand.
GGCGGTAACGATGAGTTTCAGTTCGTCGGGCGAGTGAACGGCACCGCCGCGGCGGGTTTCGCGGGCGCCGAAGAGCCGCAGCACAAGGCCGCCCGACCGGCGCATGAAGAAGAGGACGGGACGAGTGAGAGTGAGAAACGCTTCCATGGGCGCGGCCACGGCAAGGGCAATCTGCTCGGCGCGCTGCAGGGCCAGAGTCTTGGGCACGAGTTCGCCGAGTAAAACGTGTAAGTAAGTGATCAGGCTGAAAGCAATGACGATCGCGATACCATGGGCATAGACGGCGGCGTGCGGTACTTCGTGTACGAAACGGAGAGACTCAACCAGACGGGCCACCATGGGCTCGCCGATCCAACCTAGAGTCAGACTGACGATGGTGATGCCGAGCTGAACACCGTTGACGACTTCATCAAGATGCTGATGCAGGCGCTGCACGGTGCGCGCGCCGATGCGGCCGGATTGGATTAACTGCTGGATTCTGGTATCGCGCACGCTGACCAGGGAGAATTCCGCGGCTGCGAAAAACGCGTTCGCTGCCACCAGGAGAAGGATCAGAAGCACGCGGAGCAGCACGAAGGCGATCATTTAGGAGTAATTCTGATGCGTCATTCTAGCATCGGCAGTCGGGCGAAGAGGGTGCCAGCCTGGTTGATGGTTACGGCTTAAGGTCTTTAACACGGGGGACACAGAGGGGCACAGGGTAAACAATTTGGGCGCGCGGGGCTAACCTTTTTTCTGGAGGAACGGTCTAACTGGAAGGTGGCAGGTGATTTGCGCCGCTTGGGCCATTCTGATTCGTTTCGAAGTCTCCGGAACATTACCTGGGCAAGCTC
>JBAVUV010000962.1:0-6480 GCA_049696955.1 Candidatus Sulfotelmatobacter sp.
TTTGAGAAACGATGAAACTTTACACCTGCTCGCGAAGTCTCATCATGTTTCTTCTTAATCCTGCAGAGGGCGACTCTCTCCGGCTGTCAGTTTTGCCAGTGATCGGAGTGAGTGGGTACCTATAGACTACGTCCAACCTTTGTGCTCCAGGTGTTGTGAAATACCCAACCCAACCTGATAGGAACGACGGAGTGTCACACATGACTGAGGAGGTACTATGAGCTTACACACGAAGCCTCTTACAATTGCTCCTCTGATCGTCCTGCTTGGACTGTCGATGTCGTGTTCGAAATCCAAGCCAAGTGACGACACCATTACAAAGGATGTTCAGACCAAGGTTGCCGCTGATCCCGACACACAGGATTCGCAAGTCACAGTAGTCGCCAAGGAGGGCAACGTTACGCTGACCGGAAAGGTTAAGACCCCGGTCGCGCAGAAGAAAGTGGAACAGATCGTTCAGGAAGAGCCGGGCGTGGCTGCGGTGGACGATGAGATCGCAGTTGAGCCTGCCCCCGAACAGGCCGCGCAATCGATCCCTCCCCCGCCACCTCCTCCGCAGCCCATTGTCGTGCCGGCAGGAACTGTTCTTACGGTTCGCGTGGGCCAGACACTGAGCTCGAAGACCAGCCAAACGGGCCAGGCTTTTCTCGCCACGCTGGCGCAACCGGTGAGTGTGGGAGGAAGTACAGCCATCCCTGGAGGATCAAAGCTCAGTGGCACCGTGGTGACGGCCAAGGCGCAGGGCAAGGTCAAAGGTGAAGGCGAACTTTCTCTCGCGCTTACAGGCATCACCGTGCAGGGCCAAACCTATCACATCAAGACCGCCGTATTAAACAACACCGTCAAAGGGAAAGGTTCGAGGACTGCTAAAACCACTGGCGGAGGAGCCGCCGGGGGCGCGTTGATCGGCGGGATATTGGGCGGTGGTAAAGGGGCAGCCGCTGGGGCGCTGTTGGGGGGTGGTGCTGGATTGGCGGGAGGAGCAGCCACCGGGAACCAGCAGATTGAAATCCCGGTCGAGTCGGCGCTGAGCTTCCGATTGTCTGCGCCTTTGACGCTTCCGCCACCGAGTTCGTGATGGGAATCGTACTCTTAGGGCTACGGGACAGATCACGTCTCCACTTGACCAATCCTAAAGCGAAAGATCTCGAACTCATTGACCGGTTCCGAATGCTAATGCCTCTTAGCAACAGTTAGTGAGAGATCGGCTTCATTTGGCAAGTCTTCGGCTTGGGCGCCGCGAACTAGGTACGTAACGAGCTGCTCAGTCTCCGTTCGCTTAAGCGCTCGATTGCAGCTCACCGCCCTCGGTACCTTCGTGCCGTAGCACAAGAAACCATCGAGGGTCGCTGCGATGACGAAGTTGCCCCGTCTAACAATCTCTGTGTCTGGTAGTAGGGCGATTCTCGTCGAATGTGTGTTAGTCAATGCAAGGATGCCTCGCTCTCCTCCCTGCTTTTTGGCGGCTTCTAAGCGTGGAACAGGAGGTGTATCTTGAGCGGTGATAAATCCTGCGATAAGCCAGAAGCACAGGCTGGAAACTGTGATCCGATGGATCGTCATGCTTCCTCTGAGTCTCGTTGTCGCGGGGGGCACCGCCTAGCATGCATGCAAAGACACAATACATCCGGTTTAGGAAGAATGAACTGGTAGAAATGGCAGTTGGGTTAGTGTGTCTTGAATTCGTAAAAGCGGACTCACCGGTAATGCAGTCATAAATTCTTCTCCACGATCGGGCACTCAGATCACACGCTTGACCCACGGCAACCGATACGAACCGTCGAGCGCCGAAGTCTCCGGACCATAGAGGCGCATCGTGACGTTGAATGGACCCGCCGGAGCCGGCAGCCAGTTGCCGGTGCAGCGGCGCGATTGTCAGGCGACTTTCTTGGCTGCTTTGCCGCCGAGAGCGACAGTCGGTCTCAAGCTGCTTTTTTCTCGGAGGCCACCTTGATTTTTTGCGCGACGTCCTCCTCGACGTACTTGATCGTGAAGCTCCCAGCTTCCTGACTCGGGGGGTATTTACCGAATGTCTCTAGAAAGGCACCGGCCTTCAGCGTTAGCCAGCCCATCAGGTACGCGTTCCTTACCCGCCAGTCGTCATACTGATCTGACACAATATCGGCGCGCTCATAGGGATCCATGCGCAAGTTAAAGAGTTTCGGGATGCGGTAGTCAGTGAACGGCTCATACCAGACCTTGAAACCCCCGGGTGACAACTGTTCGCGAAACACCGCCTTCCAATCCCCGTGCCGGTAGCCGACCATTTCGGCGTCGTCGTTAAAGTAGGCAAAGTCCGTGCGCGCACTGTGAGGCTGCTTTCCGGTGAGGTAATCGAGTTGGTTGTAGCCATCGAGATGCACTTGGAACTTTGCATCTCCGAACTTGCTACCCTCGAGCAACCGCTCCGTAATCGTGGTGTCTCCCGCTGCTGCAAGGAGCGTGGGGAACCAGTCAAGTCCCGAAAAAATCTCCGTCGACACCTCCCCGGCTTTGATATGCCCCGGCCAGCGAATCATGGCAGGAACCCGGAACGCCCCTTCCCAGTTAGTATCCTTTTCGCTGCGGAACGGGGTTGTAGCGGCGTCCGGCCAGCTGAACTGATTGGGACCGTTGTCGGTCGTGTAGACCACAATGGTGTTATCTGCTATGCCCAGGTTATCGAGCGCATCGAGGAGCTTGCCTATATCCGTATCGTGCTCAACCATGCCATCGGCATACTCGTTGCCAGGCATCCCAGCTTGGCCGCGCATGGATTGGCGCACATGCGTGAATACGTGCATGCGCGTGGTATTCATCCATAGGAAGAACGGATTCCCAGACTTGACCTGACGCCCGATGTAGTCGATTGCGGCCCCGACCGTCTCGTCGTCAATGGTTTCCATGCGTTTTTTCGTAAGGGGTCCGGTATCCTCGATGGTCTGCTTACCGACGCGGCCCCAGTGCGGGTGCACAGTGCTGTCATCTTTGTCGCTCGCTTTGCAATGAAGGACGCCGCGCGGCGAGTTCAAGGCAACGTATTCCTTGTCGTCCTTTGGCCAATATTCGCGTTCGGGCTCTTCTTCTGCGTTCAGGTGGTAAAGGTTGCCGAAGAACTCGTCAAAGCCGTGCATCGTGGGAAGGAACTCGTTTCTGTCGCCGAGGTGGTTCTTCCCGAACTGGGCGGTTGCATAGCCAAGGGGCTTCAGCGCCTGAGCAATCGTCATATCACGCGCCTGCAATCCGATGGGCGCGCCGGGGATGCCGACTTTTGACAGGCCGGTGCGTTTGGGAGATTGGCCTGTAACGAAGGAAGACCGCCCCGCCGTACAGCTGTTCTCGGCGTAGTAATCTGTGAACATCATGCCTTCTTTGGCAATCCGATCGATGTTCGGTGTCTTATAACCGACTACTCCAAAGGAGTACGCGCTGATGTTGGTCTGTCCAATGTCGTCTCCAAAAATGACGAGGATGTTTGGTTTTTCACTGCTTTGTCCTTGAGATCTTTGTGAGCTCTCCCCGCCTGACTTCGCGTTCTTCATTTTTTGTCCTCCTGTATTAGCGCGAGTTTTATTTTCTGCGGTTCGTTCCAGGTTTGGCCAGCCGCTGGCCGAGTGTGTAGTTTTCGAGACTTTACCCGGGTCGGAGTGTGATTTTCCCGCGAATCACGGTCATAGGTAACTGTCAATACTTCCAGTCGAATCGGTCGAAAATCAGACAGGACACGTATCAGCTACATAGCCTTACGCGATCAGCCGGAAGAACGATTACTTCTTTTACCGCTCGCCCATGAGCGTCTTCAGCGTGGCCAAGGCCTGACGGTAATCGAGATCGGCTTGAAACATCTCTGCCTCTACTCTGGCTTTCTTTGCCGCAAGAATCTCGGCGCCGTTTTCTTCGTAGCTTGCTCGTTGTAGCTGAATTGCTGAATCCAGGCGGCGAGTAAGTTCGCTGAGTTGTCGCAAGCGTTCCAGTTCGAAGTGACTGTTCTTGACCGCTGCTGCAACTTTGGCCTTAGTCAACTGTAGGGCAATCTCAGCCATTTCAGCCTGCGCGTTCGCCCCCTTAATGGTATGTTCCCGCTTGCCGAAGTCGAACACGTTATAGGTCGCGACTATCCCGATAAAGGAGAAGTCGCGCGGCAACAGAGGAACTGCATTGTTGTTATAGGCGTATCCACCCATGGCTGCGACGGTGGGAACATAAGCCAATTTTTGTATTGTCGCAGCCGCCTGCGCTTTTACTACTGTTTGCTCTGCCTCAATCACCTCGGGGTTTGCCGCCAACGCTTTGTCGGTGGCTTCCCTCAGGGTAATGTTTTCAAAACGCGGGTCGGGAGGCACTAGCTGCAGCTCGGTACCAGGCGGCCAGCCGAGCATTTCGTCGAGTGCGGCAGTCAATTCTTGTGCCTTGGTAGTCGCGATCGCCAGCCCGTTGCTGGTTTCAATCAGCTCCTCGTCGCCGCGGCCCGATGCCACGGGGACCACCGCATTGCTAGCCACGAGCCACTTATTCTCAGTTTCCGTGGCATTCAGTTTGCTGAAGGCCAGTTGCCGTTGGGCGACCAGTAGTTCGTAATAAGCCTTCTCGACCTTGCTCGCGGTCTTGGCGACAGGCATGCCTGCTTTGGCTCTCGCAATATTCTCATCAGCAAGGTTAATTTTATAGAGCTCCTTAAGCTGGAAAAGAGGCGTGATCGGTTGCGTCGCAGTAACGGCAAGCAGAGTTTGATTCTCCCCAGCCAGCGGCAACCCAGCGTTTATCGTTCCACCCTGAATCGGACGCGCAATCTGAATCGCTGTACCCATAAACTTGTTGAAGTGCATGTTCTCGAACGTAGAGCTTATTTGAGGGAAGAAAGTGGACATTGTGCCCAACCGAGTCTGCCGCGCCACTTCAACTTGAAGCTGACCGAGGCGCACCATTGGGTTGTTCGCAGGGGCGGCCTTCTCCTGCGCTTCCTGCAGCGTGATGATCCGGGCGCCTGTCGGAGTAACGACGGGCTCCGAATACGCCGGATGGGGACCCACATTTTGGACCTCAGCCACTTTTTGGGGCTGCGAAGTTTGGCTTTGGTAAGCAGGAATGGAATGCAAGATCACCCGTACACCGGGAGCATCCGGCAGATGCGGAGTTGAACGCGAGGCGCTGCTTGGGACACTTTGACCTGTCGCGACTCCAGTGACCAGTGCAAGAATGGCAAGCACTGCAAAGTAAGCGATGCTCTCGCCTCGTTCCACCCTTTTGGGAAAACCGAATGCAGTGGGAATCGCACACTTCGTGATCTTGATTTCCGGAAGTGGGGTGGATTGTATCGCCATCTTTCTCCTCCCTCAAACGGAGATTAGTCTCGCTTGCGCTACGTTAGAGAGGAGGGGGAGATCACCACACTGTTAAAAGTGACAGGGAGAAAACAAACCGCATTGTGCTGCGCTACTATTCGCGCCCGGCTTGAGAAATCAGAATCTCCAGCCCAAGGTATTGCTTACCCCCAGTTCATTTCGTTTTGCGTTGAAGGGCGGGCTGCTGTCGAAATTGTCCAGGAACGAAAAGTCGATATGAAAATTGTTCACTAACTTGAGGCTAAAGGTCGTCTTAGTGGTCGCGCGAATACGGCCAGCATCGGTTAGCCCCGGATAGACCAGAACTTGGGACTGCAGGTTATAGCGGTCAAAATGAAACATCTCGTACTGAAGGCCGAGTAGAGCTTCCACGTTTTGGTCGCCGGGTTGGCCAGTGGATGCGAAATCTTCATGAGTGTAGACCACGCCCCCCAACCAGGCGAGAGTATTGTGATTTGTGCGAATCAAATAGCGCCCATAGCCTCCTCCAAGCGTTGTCCGGAGCGAAAGATCCTGCTGAGAGCTGTGCAGAAAGTCCCCTAAACCCATGAGGAACGAATTGCGGTTGAGAAAGCGCCCGTCCAGCGTCTGGACTTCCAGCAGATTCGACTTGGAGCCGCCCGATTGGCCACTGAAAGAAGAATCAACGCTGGCGCCAGTGAACCATTTCGGGGTGAGGTAGTTGACATTTGCGTCTGCGCTCAGCGACGTCTGATTGTTGCCACTACTGAAGTTGTATCCGAGGTCGATCGCACCCGTTAGTTGACGCCAGAAACTTCGCTTTTGCGACTCGACCGTGATCACATCTGGAGCCGCGGTGCGCACCACCGCCTCCGCGGTATGAATTGCAAAATCCTTGTCTGGTGCTTCAGTCGCCGTATTCTTTTCGATTGTGCCCGCAACCCTCTCACCATTTTTCAGGACTACCTGAAAGCCACCGGTACTCTGGACGCGCTCGACCTGCAACCAGTCCAAGCCAATCGAGCCCGACACGTATGCCAGATCGACATACAGGACTCCGTGCTCCAGCTTCTTTACCTCTCCCGTGAGACGATCCCCGTTCTTCATGATCACCAAATCTTTTCGCTTGGCCTGCGCGGGTAAACAGAGAAGGATTATGAAAGAGGAAAGCACAACCCAAAATCTTTTCTCAATTCGA
>JBAVUV010000963.1:0-6534 GCA_049696955.1 Candidatus Sulfotelmatobacter sp.
TAATTTACTTTACCCGGCCAAGGGCCGGGTAAGATGATGAGCTTAACGGACGGATGGATGGACTACCTCAGCTGAAATGCCAACCCGGTCGAGCAATTGGGGGCTTCGCTATCTGTTAATGGCCTCCAAGCCCGAAGGGAGAATGATGGCCCTGTTTACGGTTTACTTTGACGCCTCTGGCGACTCTATAGAACAGCCAAACACCATCGTTTCTGGATATATTGCGAATCATCTTCAAGGGAAAATGTTTGAGGATACTTGGACAAAACTGCATGACGAGTACGGTGTTAAGAGACCATTTCACATGGCTGAGTTCGTGGCGGCCAACTCAAATCCAAATTATTCAAAACAGAAGCATGCTAGAGCGGATTACGTAGCAATCGCCAAAGACGAGAGGAAAGCTCTGGCGTTCCTAGCAAGGCTAGCCGCCCTCCAAATGACAACAGTGCACGGCGGAGTGTCATGCATAGTGCCTTTGAGCCTGTACAGGAGCATTGATTCCTTGTTGGAACTCAGCGAAGTTATTCCCCCTTACGCCTTGGCCGCCAGGATGTGTATGGAGAAAGTATCGCAGTGGAAAACGATGATGAGCATTCCCGAGGACGTTGAATGTATCTTCGAGGAAGGTGATTTCGGTCAAGGCAAATTTACCGCTCTCATGGCATACGAAGGTATGCCGACACCCATCTACAAAAAGAAAGATGATTATGCTGGACTTCAGGCGGTCGACCACTATGCTTGGGAACAGGCTTACTTTCTTAAACAGCATCTCAAGGATGCTTCTACCGAAGCCCGCCCGTTCTTTAGAATGTTAATCACTGCGATCCCAAAACTTCACGTCGAGCCAACTGAGAACACGTTAATAAGCATCTGTCACACAAAAGGAATTCGCCCCAGGAGGATTCAAAAACCATGAGCACAGAGGCTGACGGAAACTCGTGATCGAGCCAGCTATATTACAGAACTATTTCGAATCCGCGGCGCCGACTTGTCTCAAATGATGGACCAGGTGCCTGACGTAGTCGCTCGCCAGAAAGGCAAGGGTGACCGGCTCTCCCGCGCCGATGCGACAGACGGTTTGCAGCTGGGAGTCAGGTAAGTGATCGATTACGTGAGCGAGGTAACGGTTGTAGGCAGCCCACAACGAGACCAGCAGTAACCAATGAACTTCTTGCGGAGCTTGGACGCTTACATTTCCGTTCTGGTCGTAGCCCGGGAACTCGAGCGACGTCTGGAGCGAGGCGCGGACGAAGCGTTGATGGTTGTTGGACGCTGAATCGATGAGATGTCCGATGATTTGTTTGCGCGACCAACCGCCGGGCAATGTGGGCTTGGTGGCTTCGGCCTCATCGATTCTGCGAAGCTTCATCTCGGCAGCCTCGACGATCTGTAGCAACTGGTTACTTAGTTCTTCCATTCGCTCCCCAGCAGCGTCAATTTGTTCCGGAATGCCAGCCCTTGCAAGAAACGTGAGGGTGGGTCAACCGCTATCGCGCGATATCACCCGGGCTGACAGACGCCGAAGTCTTTGAGCACGTTTTTTTCTTCCCATACAAGCGCCTTGTTGGAGCCCTTCGTTTTTATTTTTTCTCCCTGTAACTTCATTCGATTACCCGATACAACGCCGATCATATTGCCCGAGAGCGTGTAAACTTGCTGGTCCCTCTCGTCAGTGACACTCATAGCCTTGTCTCCCGACTTGACGCATCCGGTAATCGTTCGCTTTTTCGAATAGTGAATGACCAGGACGGTTACCACGACGGCGACGGCGGCGGTAACCGCCACAATTCCGATGACAATGTTCCTGCCGGCATCGCTCAGGCTATCTGCCTTAGCCGGGGTCGCGATGGCCAAGCCGAGAACAACAATCAGAACTGCACGCCAGAAACTGTTTTGCGGCATGTGCTCTCCTTTAATGTGAAGGGGATTACGTGGCGCCGTGCCGCTCTTCAGCGGCATCAATCTGTCAAATTTGTTCCTGGTCCTGAAGCGGAACCAATGGTACACGGTTGTGTAAGTTTGGGAGGAGGTTTTTCTAGGAGCCAATCTGAGCCAGGATGGCTCTCGCTTCGGCCGCCGGATCGGCCGCCTCAGTAATTGGCCGTCCGACCACGATGTGGGTTGCTCCCGCGGCAATTGCTTCGGCTGGGGTGGCCACGCGCACCTGATCTGCGTGGCCGGCACCGGCGGGACGAACGCCGGGAGTGACGATGGCGAAATCCCTTCCCAGTTCCGCTCGCAGTTTGGAAGCCTCGCGCGCCGAAGTGACAATCCCCTGGCATCCGTTAGCCAGCGCTAGAGACGCGAGGCGCAGCACTTCATCCTGTACCGTGCTTTGAACGCCTATCTTTTCCAGATCGTCCCCGTCCATGCTGGTGAGCACAGTCACGGCCAGGACTATCAGATCGGGTTTGACGGTGCGGGCGGCGTCCACTGCCGCGCGCAGCATTTTGGCGCTGCCCGAAGCATGAACCGTTAGCATACTCACACCGAGCTGCGCAGCCTCGTGAACCGCTGCCGCCACGGTGTTCGGGATGTCATGATACTTGAGGTCGAGAAAGACTCGTCTCCCCGACCCCACCAAATCCCGCGCCAACTGAGGACCTTCGGCGGTATAGAGCTGCATCCCGACTTTATAAGTAAATGCCGAATCGCCGATAGCCGCCACGATCTTACGCGCGGCTGCTGCCGTCGATACATCGAGCGCCACAATCAACTTCCGGCGCGGGTCGTTCTTTACAGAATCGGCACCCAAAGAGTCGGCACCCAAAGAGTCGGCACCCAGAGGATCGGAGTCCAGCGAGCCCGGAGCGGGGGAGATAGCTTCTTTCTGCTGCTGGCTGCCAGGGATGAGATGGGGCAGAGTAGTCTGCATCCCTAGCAGTCTAAGGCGTCTAGTTTAATTCCGCCAGTGGGTGATTCGCGGCGATGGTTTGATAGACCGGCCGGTGATGGGAGGTGCCGGCTTTCACTATGTCGAGCCGCACCCGTTGCAGGCCGCGCTGCTGGAATTGCAGAGCCTGGGCCGCGCCATAGGAAAGGTCGATAATCCGGCCTTCCACGATCGGTCCACGATCGTTGACTTTAACCACCACTGCTCGTCCGTTGCGCAGGTTCGTCACCCGCACGTAGCTTCCTAAAGGAAGCGTGGGATGGGCTGCGGTCATATCGTACATGTCGTAGTCTTCGCCGCTGGCGGTCGGTTTCCCGTCAAAATACTCTCCATACCAGGAGGCGGTTCCAACCTGAAAAGGCTTAGTTTTGCCGGCCTGTTTTTGGATTCCGGGCTTAATCTGGGCGGATCTACTTGGGGCTGAACTGGCCTCCGAGTTGTTCGGTCCCTGAGCCGCTCCGAGCCCGACGACCAGCAAGCCGATCATCAGTCCATGAGCTATACGTCTTCGCATTCAGTTCTCCTCGCATCTCAAAAAGTCGTCCTAGCTAGGCTCTTTCTTTCATTAACGTTCTCTAAATCGTATGGGTCTACCGGCACCTTGTCAATCCGAAAGTACGTGGTCTATAGTGACCTGGTAGTAATCGATATCTTACGTAACTTGTTGTTAATCATGATATAAGTGCATCATGTCCATCAAAACAATAGGCTTATATGTTTATAAAATAGTAACTAAGTGATAAGCCGCATGCAGGGAAGTATTTTCATCTCCAATGAAATCAGCAACTTGCATGCGATATATGTGTAACGTCTTTACCGCCAGTCGTTTAGGCTTAAGGTTGCCGCTTGCGCCGATGATTTTTTTTGATCCAACGGGCGATTTCGAGGCGGCTGCGCCAAAGCTCGGCCGAAATCGTGAGACACTCGGTTCGGGGTTTGAAGTCCGTCTTAATTCCAAGGCTCCCCAATCATGGCTGACAGACCACCGGTAGTTCTGACCATAGCCGGTTTTGACCCCTCCTCGGGAGCGGGTGTGACCGCCGATATTAAGACCATCGCCGCCCATGGATGCTACGGGGTCGCCTGCATCACTGCCTTGACCGTCCAATCGACCGCAGGCGTCCGCCGAGTAGAGGCACTCGACCCCGCTCTCATAACGGAAACCTTGCAGGAATTGACTGCCGACGTGCCCATCTCGGCGGTCCACATAGGAATGCCTGGCAACGGCAAGATCGTTCGGGCGCTTGCTGACTTCCTTACTCTGAGTTCGAGTAAGGCTGGGCTTCCGAAGCTACCCAACGTCGTCCTGGATCCGATCCTCAAGTCGTCTTCTGGTGCCGAGCTGCTCGACGCCTCTGGCATTAAGTTGCTCGTCGAAAAACTCATTCCGCTTGCCAACGTGCTCACTCCCAACGTCGACGAGGCTGCTTTCCTCACCGGACTCAAGGTTACCGATCTCGACGAGATGCGCGCCGCAGCACACAAGCTCCATGCGATGGGAGCAGCCGCCTTGGTCATCACTGGCGGCCACCTGGAGAAAGCTATCGATCTTTTGAGTTTTACGACCAAGCGAGGGATTGAACAGGAAGTTTTCAAGGCAGAACGCCAGCGATCAAATTCTACCCACGGCACGGGATGCGCCTTCTCGACTGCCATGGCCTGTCAACTGGCTCAGGATCGCGGTCTACCCGAGGCTGCCCTCCTGGCGAAGACCTACGTCACCGCAGCGATTGCTGCCGGTCATCCGCTAGGTCGCGGAACAGGCCCGGTGCACCATCTCTACCGTATGCACCAGCAGCGTCGCGCAGCCGGTTCAGGAAGCGAAGCCTAGACTCTTGAGCTGAACACCAGCCCACGACTTCGAGAGAACCCTGTTAGAGATCCCTGTTGGAGAGAATTAATCGCGGTCGTTCGAAGGGTTTTTCAGCAGAATTCCAGCCACAAACGACGCCGTTGCCGCTAGCAGCCACTCAATCCGCCACATTTGAATCGCCTGAAACTCCGCCAGATTCGATGCGTGATAAAAGAAACTGACCCCAAGCGCCCCGCCCACGCAACCCAGGCCGATCATGAATGCGACCAGCGCCGCCGTCGGCAGGCCGACCCGACGCTTGATCTCATGAAAATGCAAATAATACAGCCAGCCAGGAAACTCAATCTGGCGCCACGCCCGAGCCAGCATTCCGCTTACGGCCACGGTCGTTGCCACGCTCCTGGCCAACGCGCCAGAGATGTCGGCTACCGCCGTCTCGAGGGTTGTATCCACTTTGGAGAGTACGGGCCGGTTCAGTCCACAGGCGTGGCAAAACCGCGCGCCGATCATGAATTCTCTGCCGCAACCCTGGCAGGTATCCGCCAGATTCCCGGAAGACATTGACGGAAGTTTTGTTTCAGCCGCTGCGTCGAGTACGGACGGCGGCCTCCAAAATTCTTGCTGCGCATCGTGCACTACTTCAGCCATAGCTAGGAAAACTCTTTAGGACTTTATCTTCGGTAAGGCAAACGAACAGCCAAAAACAGGAGCGACCAAAATGTTTCTAAGTCAGTTACTTGCAAATTCTTAGCTGCGTGCTGCCTCGATTTTCGCGCAATTATTACTCGCAAACTCGCGTAAAGATGCCCCGGTTACCGCCGTCATCCGTTCATAACAGACTGCGACTCGGCAAATCATAGGAGCCTCCTTGAAGCGCTAACTCAATTCCCCGCATCTTCCCCATAACGTCATTGGTTCTCCCTACGTTTCGCCTAACAAACTCGGTTCCGGCCCATCAACATTCCTTTAAGTTCGGTTAGACTGGAAGTCAGGGCCAGACCCGCGGTGATGCAGTTGCGTCGGACATTTTCGAGAGTTCACCTCTTGAGCGCCAGGCTGTTGTGCATTGCCGGCCTTTGCCTGCTGCTGGGACCCGCTGACGCACAGACCCGCGCCTCCAACCCGACTTCAACTTCTTCCTCGGCGCATGACCCGCTGGTCGAGGCCGCTTTCGATCACTTTTACAACATGGATTACGACCGCTCGATCCAGGACTTCGAGAAGGTTCTGGATCGGCATCCCAACGACCCCTCCGCCGTCAATCACCTTCTGGCCACAACCCTGATGCGCGAACTCTACCGCATGGGCGCCATGAACACGGGCGAATACGCCAACGACAGCTTTATCGGGCAAGCCCACCGCGCGGCCGATCCCGCCGTCAAGGAGCAGATCAAACAACTGGTCGACCGTGCCGAAACCCTGGAAGAGCAGCAACTCAAGGACGATCCCAATAACGTAGATGCGCTGTACGCCCGCGGCGTTACCCGGGCGCAGTTCTCGCTCTATACGGCATTGATCGAGCGCGCCTGGTTTTCCGCGCTGCGCAACGCCGTGGGCGCCCGCCGCGATCACGAACGCGTTCTTGAGTTGAACCCCAACTACATAGACGCCAAACTGGTGGTGGGCGCGCACAACTACGTAATAGGGAGCCTGCCCTGGAGCGTGAAGGCGGGGGTGGCTCTCGTGGGTTTAAGCGGGACGAAGGAAAAGGGACTGGAATACCTGCACGAAGTAGCCAACAGCAGCGGAGAAAATAGCGTGGACGCGAAGGTCGTTCTTGCCCTATTCCTGCGCCGCGAGCGCCGCTACGACGAATCTCGCAACCTCA
>JBAVUV010000964.1:0-4122 GCA_049696955.1 Candidatus Sulfotelmatobacter sp.
GTTTGAGGAAGTCGATGAAGCCCTGCTTGAAACCATTCGTATCCAAGCCGAGCTCCTGGTGTCGCGCTGCCATGGTGAGGCGCAACACCGTGGAATGTACTTTCGGTGGCGGCGCAAACGCTCCCGGAGGCAAAGTAAAAAGTTTTTCCACCCGGGCGTAAAGTTGCGCGGTTGCGGAAAGCAATCCATAGTCGCGGCTGCCGGGCTTAGCAGCGATGCGGTCTGCCACTTCGCGTTGCACCAGGATTACCATGGTCTCAAAGTATCTCGAGTAGTCGAACAGACGCAGCAGAATGTCAGAAGTAATGTAGTAAGGAAGATTGCCGATCACATTAGCCGGAGTGGGTTTGAATTCGATGCCGGGACGGCTCAGTCCTGGCTTCGGTCCGAAGAGGGAATCGAAATCGATCGACAGGATATCCGCCTCGATGACCTCGACATTAGGAAACATGGCGAAGCGCAGGCGCAGCTGAGCGGCCAGCACTCGGTCGAGTTCCACAGCGATCAGCCGTCGCGTGTGTTTGGCCAACAATGACGTGAGAATGCCGCGGCCGGGGCCGATTTCGAGGACGGTCTTCTGCGAGACGTCGCCGAGAGCGTCGACGATTTGCGAGGCATAACTCTCGCTGGCGAGGAAGTGCTGTCCCAACTTGGGCTTGAGTTGTGGGCGGCGCGTGGAAACGACCTTCGGCACGTTGACCCTCTTTTCGTCGGGCATTAGACTGAAAATTCAGCCCGCGTGCATCTGCGTGGGAGAGTAAACTCCAGCACAACGTATTCCATCATAACGTGCGCCCGCTAAAATCGGGTCTTACCTGGAGGGTTTTCATGCATATCGCGTTCGCGGCTTCGGAAGGCGTTCCATTTTCAAAGACCGGCGGCCTGGCCGATGTGGTGGGCGCATTGCCCCGGGCGCTTGCCGCGTTGGGGCATCAGGTGAGTGTGTATCTGCCTCGGTACCGGCAGACGAAACTGGCAGACCCCGCCACGGTGGTCCGCAGCATTACGATTCCCTTCGACGATAAGTACCGTTTTTCTGCCGTAGTGACGGGCGGAAGCCAGTCAGGCGTGCGTTTTTATTTTGTCGATTATCCGGATTATTTCGATCGCGACGCGCTCTACGGCACCTCGGCTGGCGACTATCCCGACAATGCCGAACGCTTTGCGCTGTTCTCTCGCACCGTGCTGGAGGCTTCGAAAATTCTTGGCGTGCCGAATATTTTTCATTGCCACGATTGGCAATCGGCGCTGATCCCCGTTCTGCTGCGCACGGTTTATGCCGAAGATCCGGCGTTCCGCGAGGCGGGCACGGTGTTCACCATCCACAACATGGGCCATCAGGGACTGTTTCCGCCGGAAACTTTACCGTTGCTCATGCTGCCCTGGGATCTGTTCACCATGTCAAAGATGGAATTCTTCGGTCAGGTAAATTTCCTGAAGGGCGCACTCACCTATTCCGATTGCGTAACCACCGTAAGCAAGAAATACAGCCAGGAAATTCAAACTGCCGAATATGGTTTTGGACTCGAAGGCGTGCTGCGCGACCGCGCGGCCACGGTAACTGGAATCTTGAATGGCGTGGATTATGACGAATGGAGTCCGCAGGCCGATAAGTTTATCGTAGTGAAATACTCTCCGCAGGATTTGTCGGGCAAAGCCAAATGCAAACAGGATTTGCTGGCGGCGTTCGGCGTGAAGAATGCTGATCCGAAGCTGCCGGTGATTGGAATTGTTTCGCGCTTTGCCGCGCAAAAAGGATTTGACCTGATCGCGCAGATCATGGACCGGCTGGCCCGCGAAGAGATGATCATGGTGGTTCTCGGCTCCGGTGACAAAACGTATGAGGAAATGTTCGCCCGCCTTAACAAACAGTTCCCCAACAAGATTGCGTTGAAGGTGGCTTACGACAACGCCATCGCGCACAAGATCGAGGCTGGCGCCGACATGTTCCTGATGCCCTCGAAATACGAGCCCTGTGGGCTAAATCAGATCTACAGCCTGAAGTATGGGACAGTCCCGATTGTGCGAGCGACAGGCGGCCTCGACGACACGATCGAGCCCTGGGATGCACGCACCGGCAAAGGCACAGGTTTTAAGTTCACGGAATATAACGGCGAGTCTCTGCTGCTGACGATCAAGCAGGCGTTAGTGGCTTTCCGTGACCAGACTTCATGGCAGGTGCTGATGCGAAACGGCATGAACAAGGATTTTTCGTGGAACGCTTCGGCGCGGGAGTATGGGAAGATTTATGAGCGGGTAAGACAGATGCGGGGAGCGGCGCCAGCCGCGGCGTCCGGGGATCGGGTGTTGGTTTAGGATTTATGAGGCAAATGCGATCAAGCCAATGAGTGTAATCGCGATGTTATAACAGCTGACAGCGGAATTCCGCCTCGACGCGCATCTGAACTGGAGCCGGGTTCCCTAAGCTTTTTCCCGGTTTGAACCTCCACGTTTTCACGGCTTTAGTGGCCGCCTCTTCAAGTCCAAACCCCAAGGGCTGCACAACGGAAATACCGTTAACGAGGCCATCTGTGCCGACCACAATTTCGAGAACTACGGTGCCATCGATCCTTTTCTTATGCGCCTCCTTCGAGCATTCCGGGGCGGGTGCGTAAATAATTCGAGGCGGCTTATCGGCGCAAGGTTGCGGATTCCTAGCGGTGCATTGTTTCAGGAATGGCTGCGAACCCTGGGAGGCGGTGGACTTCTCTTGAGCGCGCGTAGAACCAGCGGTGCATAAAAAAAATGCTAGGCAGCCAATCGAGAAATGGCGCATGATGCGTTCGAGTGTATTTATCTGGCTCTGAAGATGCAACATCAGTGTGATTGATGCGGTCGAGCGGCTTTGCCAATTGACCCGATCCGGGCGATCTCGCCCATTGACCCGTGCCCCCGACATGCAGGGGCGTCCAGAAGATAACCCGGCTGCTAGAATTCTTCAATCATGGCCGTGGCCTCCGACATCCCGGCTCTCTCCCGCACCATCTTCCACGTCGACATGGATGCGTTCTTCGTTTCGGTGGAGGAGTTGTACGATCCGTCGTTGAAAGGGAAGCCCGTCATCGTAGGCGGGCAGCGGCATGAGCGTGGGGTAGTTTCGGCGGCGTCTTATGAGGCTCGAAAGTTTGGAGTTCATTCGGCACTGCCGCTGCGGACTGCGGCAAAGCTTTGTCCGCAGGCCATTTTTGTCGACGGCCATCCGGAGCGCTATCGTGAGTGTTCGGAGAAGGCCTACAGAGTATTGACGGCATTTTCACCGCAGGTGGAAATGGCTTCCATCGACGAAGCCTACCTCGACATGACCGGAACCGCTCGATTGCACGGTCCGCCGTTGCGCGCCGCGCACAAATTACATCAGCGGATGAAGGAAGAAACACAACTGAATTGCTCAATCGGTATCGGATCATCGCGCCTGATTGCGAAAGTTTCCTCTGCGCAGGCAAAACCTAACGGAGTGCTCTGGATTGTCCCGGGAGAAGAAGCCAAATTCCTTGCTCCGCTGGATGTGCGCGAGATTCCCGGCGTCGGCAAGGTAATGGAGAGCCATCTGCACGCGCTCGGCATTAAGAAAGTCGGCGACCTCGCGCAGCTGGAAGAATCTGAACTCGAAGAACGATTCGGCAAATGGGGGCTGGCGCTGGCAGGCAAAGCCCGCGGAGAAGATGCAGGTGGATGGTTCGACTCCGAAGTGGGCGCGGACACGGCGGCGAAATCCATCAGCCACGAGCATACTTACAATGAAGATACCGCAGACGTTAGCCAGTTGGAAGCTACGCTGATGCGGCTTTCAGAGATGGTCGGTCGTCGGTTGCGCGAAGCGAAGTTTTACGCGCGGACTATTCAACTCAAGTTGCGCTACAAAGATTTCACCACCATTACCAGGGCACACAGCTTGGCGGCGGCTACGCAGCTCGATGGTGAGATCTTTGAAGAGGTGAGGAAACTTTTTCGCAAGAACTGGAGGACGGGCAGTGAAGTGCGCCTCCTCGGAGTTCAGGCTTCGTCGTTTGAGGCGCAGACAGAGCAGATCAATCTACTGGAAGGTGGC
Organism: Candidatus Sulfotelmatobacter sp.; assembly: GCA_049696955.1. Taxonomy (GTDB): domain Bacteria; phylum Acidobacteriota; class Terriglobia; order Terriglobales; family Acidobacteriaceae; genus Sulfotelmatobacter. Next base: position 4,049 of record JBAVUV010000964.1, read on the forward strand.
CGTCAGCAGCGCTGGAAAGATGCGCTGGCTGCGGCGGATCGCTTGCGCGATAAATTTGGCGAGTCCAGCGTTTC
>JBAVUV010000965.1:0-1852 GCA_049696955.1 Candidatus Sulfotelmatobacter sp.
GTGCCTTAATGATCTTCCTCCTTATTCATACGCGCGTTTTACACGCTCAAACTATCCGGCGCGAAGAGGGCATACTCATTGACGAAAGTGCGTCAATCTCGAAAGGAGCGACAAAAGACCTTTTTCAAGGATATTTGCGTTCGACGAAGACGCTTCTCCGCACAGAGCCACCCAATAGTCGGGTGTGGGTGTCGAGCATCGCGGCAGACTCATTTGGCGGCGTTCGCGAGATTCTCAAAGGTCAGACCCCGGAAGTGCACGGAATCTTTACGGACGAGTTGAATCGCGCTCATCGCGAGTTTGCGACAACATTTGAAGGAAGATCATCTGAATTGAGCCCAAATGCGAACGGGACTGACATAGTCGGTGCTCTGTGGCGTTTCAAAGCACTCTTTGAATCGTTGCCAAATTCGAGTTCGCCCGGCGAGGTCCCGACGCGAACCCTCTGGATTTTTTCAGACATGATGAACGAAACTCCGGAATTTTCGATGCCAAAATTGCTCGAAGTAGGCCCCGAGCGGATGCTCGAACGCGCGAAAACTAGTGGTCTATTGGTGCCCTTACCCCATTATCAGATATATATATACGGCGCGTCGACGGGGGGACTCAGGCCGCAAGCCTGGATCGCCATCAAACATTTCTGGGAAATGTACTTCGCTGCGGCGGGGGCAGACCTCGTTACATATTCGGCGGAATGCGACCCGCAACGATCAGCCAATTAGCCTGAATGATGGGTGTTTAGACCTTAGCGTCCCGGCTTTTGCCCGAATACCGAATTCGGAATACGATGAAAGAACTGCTGCGAAGCTTCTTGGCAGTAGTACCAATCACATAATGTTCGAACAAGCCTTTAAAAACATTGACGATGTCCTATGGAAAGAAGCCGGATGCACGACCGAACTCGATTACACCGAGCAAACCTCCTGGTTGCTGTTCCTGAAATACCTTGACGACCTTGAGCACGATAAAGGGACTGAGGCCGCACTCGACAGCAAGAAATACACTTTCATCCTCGACAAACCCTACCGATGGGAAAGCTGGGCTGCGCCCAAGGGCAAGGATGGCAAGTTAGATCACAACAAGGCCATGACCGGCGACGACCTCCAGGACTTCGTGAACGGGAAGCTCTTTCCGTACCTCCACAAGTTCAAACAGAAGGCGACTGGCCCGAACACCATCGAGTACAAAATTGGCGAGATATTCGGAGAGATCAAGAACAAGATTCAAAGCGGCTACAATCTGCGGGAGATCATCGACCACATTGACGAACTGCGCTTTCGCTCGCAGACGGAAAAACACGAACTTTCTCACCTGTACGAAGCCAAGATCAAGAATATGGGCAACGCCGGACGCAACGGCGGCGAGTACTACACTCCTCGTCCGCTCATCCGAGCGATTGTCCAAGTTGTAAAGCCATGCATCGGCGACCGTATCTACGACGGGGCGGTCGGCTCGGCGGGATTTTTGTGCGAGTCGTTTGAGTACCTCAGCAAGAGGCCGGGCCTGACGACAAAGGACGTGAAGACGCTTCAGGAGCGCACCTTCTACGGAAAGGAAAAAAAGTCCCTAGCCTATGTCATCGCCATCATGAACATGATTCTGCATGGCATCGAGGCTCCCAACATCATCCACACCAATACCCTCAACGAAAATCTCGCCGACGTTCAGGAGAAAGACCGCGTTGACGTGGTGATGGCCAATCCGCCGTTCGGCGGCAAGGAACGCAAGGAAGTGCAGCAGAATTTCCCGATCCGTACCGGCGAGACTGCGTTCCTGTTCCTCCAGCACTTCATCAAGATGCTCAAGGCCGGTGGGCGAGCTGGCGTGGTCATCAAGAATACTTTTCTGTCGA
>JBAVUV010000966.1:0-6149 GCA_049696955.1 Candidatus Sulfotelmatobacter sp.
CTCTACGAGATCGAGCTGTACGTCGTGACTGGTGATCTGGCGGACCTGGATGCCGGCGTGTATCACTTCAATCCGGCGGATGTATCGTTACGTCTTCTGCGAAAAGGTGATTTTCGCAGAAACCTGGCTCAGGCGACTGCGATGGAACCCGCGGTGGCTCACGCGCCCGCGACCATCATCTGCACTGGAACATACTGGCGGAACGCCTGGAAGTACCAGGCGCGCACCTATCGCCATTTCGGTTGGGACAACGGCACGCTGCTGGCGAATATGCTAGCCGTTTCTGCGGCTTCGGGGCTGCCGGCCAAGATCGTGCTCGGTTTTGTGGACGGGGAGTTGAACCGCCTACTTGATCTCGATACGCGGCGCGAGGTTTCCTTGTGCCTCGTACCGATCGGGCGCAAATCGGAGAGTTCGCTGCCAGCCCAGAGACAGGCTCCGGCGCTCGGCCTGGAAACGATCCCGCTTTCGGAGCGCGAGGTCGAGTATCCCGCCATGCTTGAGATGCACGATGCGTCTTCGCTTGAGTCCGAAGAGGAAGTAGCTCAGTGGCGCGGGAAGCAGCAGGCCTTCCCAGCTTCCGCTCCGGCAGGCGAGGCAGTTCGCCTCCAGCCACTGCCGGAAGAGGAACAGCCGAAGGACACGATCGAGCAGGTGATCTTGCGCCGCGGCTCTACCCGAGCCTTCGATAACACTGCATCCATTACACTGGCACAACTCTCAACCATTTTCGATTGCGCCACGCGCGGTCTTCCCGCCGACTTCCTTGAGCCCCCCGCCGCGCACCTCAACGATCTTTACCTGATCGTGCATGCGGTACAGGGGCTCAAGCCGGGTGCTTACTTCTTCCGTCGTGAGGAGAACACCCTGGAGCTTTTGAAGGCAGGGGAATTCCGCGCCGCGGCCCACCACCTTGGACTGGAGCAGGAGCTGCCGGCGGACGCCTGCGTGGACATCTTCTTTCTCGCCGATTTGAAACGCATCCTGGAAAGATACGGGAACCGTGGCTACCGGGCCGTCCAGCTGGAGGCGGGCGCGATCGGTGGGAGGATGTACCTGGCTGCGCATGCCCAACGCCTGGGTGCAACCGGGCTAACCTTCTTCGACGATGACGTGATTAACTTCTTTTCGCCACACGCGAAAGGCAAGAGTGCCATCTTTCTTCTCGCGATTGGCAAGCCGCTGAAACGCAAACCACAGCAGGGCCTCTAGCCTTCTCGCCGAGGTCAGAGCGCAAGGCGCTGCTGATTTGGTCTTCTAGGAGCTCCATGTCGAAGTCAACTAGAGCGGCGTTCTCATGGGATTTTTGCAAACACTGAGGGTAGAGAGGGATCGGGAAACCGTCCTTTGCGTCCTCTAGCAAGTAACCGAGAATCGTCTGAGCCTCTGTCTTTTGCCTCAGGAAGATGTCTATAGCCCAAATCGGATCATGCGCACCTTTGCCAAACTTGACGAGGAACATCTTCCCCGCAACGAATTTGTCATCCCGTTTCGCCCATTCGTCCCATACATAGACTCGTTCCTCCATGACTCGCGGAACATCTACAAAGCATGGGTATGTGGTTCTCAGGACGCCCTCCAGAGCCATTGCTATGCGATATGTCTGGAGAATACCGCTGGACTTCGCAATGCCGCACACGTAGATTCGCCGTCGGCTGTTCAGGAATTGACGCTCAATCGCCTCCTCTAAACCCTTCCGAAGTTTCCCAAATAAGTCCCCGGAGAATATTTTTGCCCGAAGAAAACCATCGCGCACTATGACGGTGTCCGTCCCAAAGTCCTTCGTCCTTCCCGTTGGGGCTTCACTAGAGATCTTTTCCGATTCGCAACTCATCTGCTCTCAATTCTCCGGGCAGTACCGAGTCAGAGACGAGGCGCTGCAACAATTGCTGTCGGAAGTTCGCGCCTTGATAGCGAGCAAGGGTCTCAAGGTGATGTTGAGCTGGGTGCCGCGTAGCCGAAACCTCGCAGGAAAGCTGCTCTGATTCAGGGAAAACCATGACAGGTCAATGGGAATGGCTCACGGCGGCGGAAGCCGCCAGGTATTTAAAAGTCAAGGTGCGGACTCTTTTGCTCTGGGTGCGCCAGGGCAAAGTGAAAGCATTTGCGCTTTCCGGTACTAAGCGGCGCATTTGGCGCTTTCAGCGGCAAGACTTGGATGCTGCCCTCCTGGAATTCCACGTGCTACCATCCATTCCGCTGTCCGTGCGCTCCAAAAGGAGGATTTCTTGAAAAGAGCAGCACGGGTTAATCAAGGTAGTGTCGTATTCAACAAGCGCTTCGGTACGTGGAATTTCCTGTGGTGTGAAGACGGTCACAGAAGGTCAAAGGTGATTGGAACATCCCGCGAATTTCCAACCAAAGCGTCTGCATGGCGAGCCGCAGAGCCTCTTCGCACACAATTGCAACAAGTCGTGACGAGCGGGAAACCGCGAATCACGGTTCGTGTCTTAGTGGATCAGTACCGCGCGGAGAAAATGCCTCGGAGGGCAATGACCAGGCAGGGGTATAACACTTGGTTGAATCATTACGTTGTCCCGAAATGGGGTGAGTGCGCAATCGAGGAACTGCAGGTTCGTCCCATTGATCTGTGGCTCCAATCGCTTCCGCTCGCGCCAAAAAGTAAAGTGCACGTGCGCGGGCTCGTTCGTGCTCTGTGGGAGTTCGCGATGTGGCACGGTGATGTGCCTATTCAACGAAATCCTATGGAGCTCGTCACGATCAAAGGAGCAACCAAACGCATGAAAAAACCACGGAGCGTGACGGTGGAAGAATTCCAACTCCTCCTTCGCCAACTGGAGGAGCCCTTCCGCACGATGGCCGTGGTCTGTTTGTGCTTTGGCCTTCGCATCAGTGAGTGCTTGGGTTTGAAGTGGTCGGACGTGGACTGGCTCAACGGGATGCTTAACGTCGAACGGGGCATTGTGCATCAGGTGGTTGATGATGTGAAAACCCCTGAGTCGCAGCGCTTGATGTACATCGACGTTGAAGTGCTCGGTGTGTTGAAGATGTGGAAACAGCGGAGTCAGTTTTCCGGGGCTGACGACTGGATGTTCGCTTCTCAGGTGCAAATCGGACGCTTGCCATTCTCCTATGCGGAAGTCTGGCGGGTCCTTCGAAAAGCAACCGCGGCAGCTGGCATCTGGTCACATCAGTTCCCACAGCTTTCGCCACACCCATCGCTCATGGCTCGATGCCGTCGGCACTCCGGTGGGTGTTCAGCAACGGCTAATGAGACACACGGACATCAGAACCACGATGAACGTGTACGGCACTGCCGTCACAGCGGACATGCGTCGAGCCCACTCCAAAATCGTGCGCCTTGCGCTGCAACCGGCTAACTGATTTGAGGGCTGATTTGATCCACTGTAAGTGATTGAAAATATGGCGGAGAGGGAGGGATTCGAACCCTCGGTACAGGTGTTAGCCCGTACAACGGTTTAGCAATCACCCGGTTCCACACGCCTGGTGTTCGGAACCAACAACTTACGCTTGGGGAACTGCACTACAAGTTGGGCGAAATGACCCTAATTGGGAGCATCTGTGCAACTATTGTGCAACGAAATCGATGGGGATCTTATTATGACGCACAAGGTGGATGTTGATTGCAAGAACAGGAATTCGAACGTTTTGCTAACGATCGTATCTCGTCAGGACACTCGATATTGATATATAGCGATTCGACTGATAGCGATGTAAGAAATACGTAGACTACCATGAGCAATACGACCACCCCACCGTAACCCTCAATCACCACCTGGAACATCGATCCACGCCACTCCGTCGCGGACTTTAAGGCCAGCACACAACTTGGCTTGATAAATTTATCTGTCACGCGTTTTTCTTCGCTCGAATCCTTGCCCATCGCGCACGCTGGGCCGCTGCCATTTTCTTACGGCTTGCCGCTGAGATTGTGCGTTTAGGGTTGGCAGGATTGCTCGACTTCTCGTCGGTCGTTCCGCCATACGCCCCAACGAATGCGGAGAGCGCCGCATTCAATCCTGACAACTGCCGCTCTACACGGTCACGTTCTTTCTTCAACTGCTTCACAACGCTAGACACGTCCATTTGGTTTCCCTCACGGTCAACATCATAACAGGAGCAACCCGCGAGGATGGGCGGCCCTAGCCGTGCGGCATAACCGGGCTATGTAGATACCGCATTAGGTTACGCAGTTTCGGTTTGAAGGTGGCGAGTGTCTTGCGGAACTTGTGCAATTCCCATGTGCACTCGAAATCGTTCTCTTTCAGAAAGTTCTTTAGAATTCGTAGGGAGTGGCCCTGCACCCCACGGTTCTCAGCCGGGAAGATCAGGTCGTGGGTATCGGCCTTGCCCTTCCGCTCGCGTAACTTCTCCATCTGTGGTGTCCTCTACAGCAATGCTGTGTTCCGAGAAGAGAATCTCGCAAATTGTAAAGGCTGGTTATAAAGAAACTGGTAAGCCCTGTGGATTGTGTTGCTGGGGAGACGGAGGTATCCCCCGCCGGTGAAAAACGCGGCCGTTGGGTTCCAGTTCCTAGATCACATCGTATATGGACGAATCTCTAGGTGAATGATCATCAACGCTCTAAACGAGCGGGGGCACCACTTTCCCGTTTGAAATCCGAAACCAATCAAGTTCTGCCACGTCTATCGAAATGTTGAAGCAACATGGGCGCTCATGATACTCCCGGACCGATTGGCTTCCAACTGCCAGGATCCACCCCGGACACTGTGGTGCGCACCGTTATTGCTGACGATGAGCACCTGGCCCGCCAAAAACTGGTTATTCTGCTGGACGCCGAGCCGCAGGAGCAGATAGTCGCAGAGTGCCAGAATGGCAAGGAAACGATTGCAGCGATCCGCGCACTTCGGCCTGACCTATTGGTCCTCGATATCCAAATGCCGGACTTGGATGTGTTCCAGGTGTTAAGCGAGATTTCTTCGGAACAAATGCCAGTGGTGGTATTTACGTCAGCCTATGACGAATATGCAATTCGTGCATTCGAGGCGCACGCCCTCGACTATCTGTTAAAGCCATTCGATCAGCGACGCTTGCACGACGCATTGGAAAGGGTCAGGGCGGAGTTTTGGAAAGCCAGGGAACGCAAGATCACGCAGCGGATCCTCGGCCTGCTGGCACAAGTCAGATCCGGGACGGAGACTCAACCGGCGACCACCGGTGATGACCGCATCGTAATCAAGGTCAATGGCCGCGTCGTATTTCTGGACTTAGATGACATCGACTGGGTAGAAGCTGCGGCCAATTATGTGCAATTCAATGTCGGCAAGGAGTCTTATCTTTTTCGGGAGACAATCAGCCGGGTCGCAGAACGACTCGACCCTAAACACTTCGTACGCATCCACCGCTCAACGATCGTGAACATCCGGAAGATTAAAGAGCTAATTCCGGTCAACAGTGGTGAATACGTGGTAGTACTGAAAGGTGGAAAGGAACTATCCTGTAGCCGTGGCTACCGTCCTGCCCTGCATGAGATCGTAGAAAAAGGACTTTAATTGTACCGCGCGGCGTCGCAGAGCGCGCGAACGTCTCGCTGTCCCTCGGATGGTTATAACAAGTGTTAGATGTCTAAGCTCGCGAGGCTTCCTGCTTCAACGCAGAAAAAGAATGAACAGGAGCAGATTCGAACGGGCTATTACCGTCAATCCACAGCCAAGTTCGCAAGTTTTGTTCGTTGATACCGTCACAAACTTCCCCATAAGTTACCAGCCGTCTCAACACTACGGCCAGTGCAACCTTGGGGTGCTTATGTCGCGCTATTATCTCAGGGTTCGCCTTTTGCATCCGACGATGGATCTCGGTCGTTGTGAGGGGCTGCTGAGATCCCATCAGTGTTTGCCGGCAAACTAGTGTTAGCCCAGGAGCGCGATGAAGTGTGTGTCGCATGGGCGACTTCGAGAGTGAAGCCGGTAGTTGCTCCGCGATAACATCAGATCCAAAAACAACTGCGAGCCCAGCTAGAGTACTCCGTATCACGGTTATTCGTTTTGCGATTGCTGTCCGCTTGAGCAGCAATAACTCCAATTCCTGCTGGGCCCACTCCGCTATGCGATCAACCGCATCGGTTTCGCAGTCTATCAATCGGTCCTCTCGAGGCAGAATATTTTCGTCCATTGGTAGTTGTGAAATGAGGAAGCTTTTAACCGAAT